>NZ_JAFHKK010000039.1 GCF_016937535.1 Sulfurospirillum tamanense
GATATTGCGGTTGCGCTTAAAGATGATAACGGCTTCTTTCATGGGGTACCCTCCTTGGGTTATGGTGGGTATTATAGTACAAAAAAATGGACGCAAACGCTTATTTTCTAACCATATTTGTTAAAGATACTGACTAATGTCTACCGTGTCGATTTGTTCGGGGTTGAGGTAAAGTTTAGCATACTGCGCATAAACGCCACTGGAAAGAAAGAGACGAAAAATATCAGCGTCGATGTGTTGGTCTTTAGCCATTAAGCTTAAAATGCGGATAGATTCAGAGAGGGTTTTGGCTTTTTTATACGGACGGTCATTGGCGGTTAGAGCTTCAAAAATATCGGCTACGGCGATGATGCGCGCGGGTAGGGAGAGCTCTTTTTTGGTGAGTTTACGCGGATAACCTGTCCCAATCATAGTTTCATGGTGACCGCCAGCGTATTCGGGGATTTTTTTGAGGTTATCCATGAGAGGCAATGTGCTGAGCATACGAATGCTCATGATGATGTGTTCGTTGATTTTGTAGCGCTCTTCGTCGTTGAGTGTTCCTTTGCGGATGGAGAGGTTGTACAGCTCTCCTTGATTGTTAAAGTACGTAGGAACTTCCATTTTAATGCCTAACTCATCGTAGCGTTTTTGGTCGATGGGGCGGTCTCTTGGGATGCGGTGTTCGGGCTTGTCGCTTAAGAGGGTTTCTTGGCAAGGCAAGGGGCAGGGCGAAAAGTTTTTCAGACGCAGACTTTCGGCATTGCTAAGGCCAAGGCGATCATCAAAATGGCGCGTCCATGTGATTGCTGCAATGGTACGCAGACGTTCTATGTGCGCATCCTCCATAAACTCGCCCCCGATGTTGCACTCAGCTAAAAAGGCAAAATCCTCGTAAAGTTTTCTTTGGGCTTCGTCGCGCCTTTGACGCAACACTTCTGCCTCTTCCTTGCCCTCCAAACACCCCTCCAAATAAGCAATGTGCGCATCTCGCAACAGTACCTCAAAACGGGTGCGGATTTCGTGGATACGGTTGTAGATGGTTTCGAGTTTGGTGGCTTTGTCTACGACATATTCAGGGGTAGTGACTTTGCCACAATCATGCAACAAAGCACTCATGCGAAACTCGCGCCACGCCGCTTCGTTTGGAAAACCAAAAGTGGCAAAAATACCCTCAGTGGAAGCATCGGCGGCTTTGGCGAGCATGAGAGAGAGCTCAGGAACGCGATGGCAATGACCACCCGTGTAGGGGGATTTTTCGTCAATGGCTCCAGCGATGAGGTGGATGAAAGCTTCCATAAGGGTTTCTTGTTCTTTGTCGTGCTGTTTGATAGCTCTTGCCATGTGTACCATGGAGTGGCTTAGTTGATGAAACTCTTTAATACGGGTTTTAATGGGGCGTACTGCGTTGTAACGTTTGGCTGCTACGCTGTCACTCATGGTTTTAAGTTCGTCTACAGGACGAATGATGATGCGCCGTAACACAAACCATGTTACCAAAATAATCAACAGCAAAATCGTAAGCGAAATGGTTGCGGTTTCAAGGGCGATTTGGCTGGCTTCTTGGGTGACTTTATGTTCTTGTAAGTAGGTACCAATGTACCATTTTAAGCCAAAATCTGAAGAAAATTCCGAAAAAGCAAACAAGTAAGGCACACCCAAATCATCTAAAATCTTGCCTTGTAAAACTCCTTTTTTGAAAGATTCATAAGAAGCCAAAAAAGCGACTGAGCCAAGTTCATTGAAAGTGTGAGGAACATGCCCAAGACGCAAAGAAGTAGCGATAATATGCCCCGTTTCATTAAATAACACAATGGGCCCTTCCACGGTTTGGCTCTGCTCTTGAAGTAAATGCGCGATGCTCTCAATGGTAAAATCAACACCTGCCACTTTGGCATGCAAGGAAGAAGTATCGGCCAGTGCGACAGTGATGCCGTATTTGTCTGTGGAGGCAAAAGGGTAGGGCTCAGACCAGTAAAACCCCCTATTTTCCCAAGCTTTTTGAAACCAGATGCGTGTTCTTGGGTCGTAGTTAACGGCAGCTTCTTGGGTGTCAAGAGTGTTAAATTGTCGGTCTTTGAGTAGCCAGCGATCGTTAGGGTTTTCTTCGTTTAGGTTTATTACGCGTAGGGCAAGCCTAGGGTCGCGTCTGGCTTGAACAAAATTTCCCAAAGTGTCAGCAAGGTAAATGCTAGCGATTTTATCATTGGAAAGAAGCATTTCCCATAGGGTGCGCATAAAAACATCGTTAGCATAAAAAAGGGGTTTTTCCTCAAGGGCGTGTGTTAGTACGGAAAGGGTGGCAGAGGTGTTTTTAAGATAGGTGTTGAGGCTGTCGATGACGTTTTGCCGCGCGTTAGCATTGCGTTTTTGAATCATTGCATAAGCATTTTTAGTGCTCTGCTTATAGTTGTGCCCAATGAGCGAAAGAGATAAAAAAGAAGCAAGGCCAACAAAAAGAGAAAGAAGGCCAAAAGTAAATGTAAAACGGGTCGGTTTTTTCATCAAAAACCCTTTATTTTGGTTTACATGTAAACACAACACCACGTAAAACGTTACTCTAGCACGAAAAGGCTTTAGGGGTCAAGCATAGCTGTGACTAAGAACAAGGGGTGAGGACTCCCGCGCTAAAACGTTCCTAGCCCCACAAGGTGACTGCTTTAGAGTCAAACTAGGAAAATTTCCATCACCTGCGCACGTTACTTTTTTACCGTGCGGTATTCTTCCATGAACTCCTTGGCGTTTTCACCCCGCAAAAAATCTGCCGTGCGCAAGAGGCCATCGCTGAGGTAACGCACGTTGTAACCTTGAAGCATGAGGTAAATGCGGGCAAGGTTGGCGCGGTCATTGTGTGGACACAGGGTGACGATGAGCTTGGATTTGTCTAGCTCATCCAAACGCTCAGGCAGTTCGTTGAGGGGGATGTTGGTACTAAAACCCATGTGCCACGCTTCAAACTCTTCCTTAAAGCGAATGTCGATGGCTTGGGCTTTACCCTCTTCTAAAAGCACCAAAAGTTCAGGCGTTTGGATTTTCATGGCACTGCGTTCTTCGTAGTCAAACCCGCGCAGATACGTTCCTAAATCCTCCGCTAGTGCTAATGACACGCCCATAAAAAGCGCTAAAATGAGTGAAGCGAAGCGCATTAACACGCCCCGCCGCACCCGCACCCTTTAGTGGGTTTTAACAGCGCGACTAGCTCTTCTAAGCTTGGGACGCGACCACTTAATTTTACTACCCCATCCACAACGAGCGCGGGAGTGCTCATGACACCGTAATCCATAATCTTAGCGACGTCCTCCACTTTTTCCACCTGTGCAAATACACCCAACTGTGCTACGGCCTCTTGAGCAACTTTTTCCAGTGTTTTACACTTCGCACACCCTGTGCCTAAGACTTCAATCTTCATCTGCTTCTCCTATAAAATGGTGTTGAACAAAAATCCGACCAGCAAAATCCCAAAGCCCACAGTGCCAAAAAAGATGCCAATGAGCTTCATGGAAAGCACCCGCTTTAAAATCATGGCTTCAGGCAGGCTCAGTGCCACCACGGCCATCATAAAGGCAATCGCCGTGCCCATGAGCATCCCTTTGGCGGTGAGCGCTTCTACGATAGGCAAAACCCCCGCCGCACTAGCATACATGGGAATGCCCATGAGTACGGCTAAAGGTACCGCATACCACGCATCGCCACCCGCATAAGCGGTGATGAAATCCTGCGGAACATAGCCGTGGATAAACGCGCCGATGCCGATGCCAACCACCACGTACATGTAAATCTTTTGGAACAAATCGCGGGTAAATTCCCACGCTTCTTTTGCGCGTGCCTTGAAAGGGATGCGTTGTTCTTCGTAGCTTGCATCCACAGGTTTTATCTCGATGAGCACCTCTTTTTCTAGGCCCATCGCCCCGATGATAAGCCCCGCAACAATCGCCACAAGCAGTCCCAGCCCCACGTAAAGCGCAGCGATTTTCCATCCAAACAAAGAGAGCAAAAGGGCGATGACCACCGCGTCACTCATGGGCGCGCTAATGAGGTAACTAAAGGTCACGCCAAGGGGAATCCGCGCTTGCAAAAACCCCAAAAATAGCGGAATAGCTGAGCAGGAACAAAAGGGTGTGAGCACCCCAAAAAGGGCGGCAAGCACGTGGCCTAAGACCTTGTTTTTCCCTGCGATGTAGGCTCTAGCTTTTTCCACGGGAAAATAACTGCGCAACACGCTCACGAGAAAAATAATGGTGGTGAGTAAGATGAAAATCTTAACGGTGTCGTAGATAAAAAAATGCACTGCTTCGCCAAGACGCCCGCCTTTTTCTAGCCCAAACAGACCAAAGACCAATTGGCCACTAAGCGCTTCCCACCACCCAAACATCACACACCCGCCTTGCTAAAGAAAGCTGTAATTTGCGGCAAAAGCGTTTCGTAAATGGCTTCATAGGTCGCTTCAAATGCTTCCATCCCTTTGCCATCGGGGTCTTCAAAGCTTACATGTAAGCGCGGTACGGGTTTGGGAAACATAGGGCAGGTTTCGTTAGCATGGTCGCACACGGTGACGATGAGGTCATAGGGGTGCTCTTGCACTGCTTCGAGGGTTTTGGAGTGGTAGGTTTCACGCCAAATACCTTTGGTTTCAAGGAGGGTTTGAGCGTTTGGATTCACGCGACCGCTAGCTTTTACCCCCGCACTTTGGGCATTGATGCCCTCTAAAAAGGCGTTAATTTGCGCTTCGGCGATGATGCTTCGGCACGAATTTCCTGTACATAAAACCAAAACAGAGCCCATTATCCTTCTCCTTTAATGACACATGCATCCACCTTGCAGGGCACCTTTACATGTAAGGCGCTAATAGCCTCTAGTAGTTGGGTGTGCAAGGGGGTTTTGGGCGCGAGGGCGTAGTAAGCCCACTTTCCCTCACGCTCTACACTAACAAACCCCGCTTTTTTGAGGATGGCAAGGTTGGTAGAAAGGCGCGCTTGGCCCATGACGAGGCTGTGTTCTAGTTCACACACGCAACTTCTGCCGTGTTTTTGCAAAAACGCCAAGATATGAATCCGCGTTTCGTTACTCACCGCGGCGGTGGTGTCGATAAACCCTTCCATCATCGTGCTCCAAACCAATGTCTCGTGCGGTTGGCGATGCCTGCAAGAGCAAGCATCACGGGCACTTCTACGAGCACGCCCACGACGGTCACGAGGGTTGCGCCTGATTGCAAACCAAAGAGGGTGATGGCCACAGCCACGGCAAGTTCAAAAAAGTTACTCGTCCCAATCATACTCGCGGGTGCTGCGATATTGTGGGGAAGGCTCCATGCTTTTGCCCAACCGTAGGTGATGTAAAAGATAAAAAACGTTTGCAAAGTGAGCGGGATGGCGATGAGCAGTACATGTAGAGGATTTCCAAGAATGACATCCCCTTGAAAGGTAAAGATAATGACAAGAGTGAGTAACAATCCCACGACGGTAATGCCGCTAAATTTTTTGACAAATACGTCCTCAAAATACGCTAATCCATAGCGTCCGATGACGTAGCGTCTGGAGAGATACCCGCCCGCTAAGGGGATGACCACAAACAAAAAGACCGAAAGTAACAAGGTGTTGTAAGGCACAAACACATCGCTAATGCCCAGCAAAAAGGCGACGATAGGCGTAAAGGCGACGAGCAAGATGAGGTTGTTGACCGCCACTTGCACAAGGGTGTACGCGGGGTCGCCTTTGGTGAGATGGCTCCACACAAACACCATGGCCGTACACGGCGCGGCTCCTAGTAAAATAGCACCCGCGAGGTATTCGTTGGCAAGCGCTTCAGGGAGGAGGGCACTAAAGATGACTTTGAAAAAGAGCGCGGCGATGAGGTACATACTAAAAGGCTTGATGAGCCAGTTAATGGTACATGTAATGATGAGCCCTTTGGGTTTTTTGCCCGCTTCCAAAATGCTAGCAAAGTCGATTTTGAGCATCATGGGGTAAATCATGAGCCAAATTAAAATCGCCACAGGGATGGAAACGTTGGCGTATTCAAAACGGCTCAGGGTTTGAGGGATGGCGGGAAAAAGCTGACCGATGGCCACACCCGCAACAATACACAGTGCTACCCACACGGTGAGGTAACGTTCAAAAAAGCCGATGCCGCCAGAGGGCTGGGCGTTGTTTTCCATGAAATTGTCCTTACATGTAAAGAAATGAAACTGATGGAACTATATATCAACATATCTTAATATATACTAAACGTTAGTAACCGTTTTGTTATAAAACGGGCGTAAGATTCACGTAATTCTTTACAAGGACGGGGAATGAATCCTAAAGTATTGTTTGTGTGCATTCACAACAGCGGGCGAAGTCAGATGGCAGAGGCGTGGTTAAATGAGCTTTCTCATGGAGATATTATCGCGATGAGTGCGGGGTTTGAACCCCGTGGGTTGAACCCCTTGGCGGTACGCGCCATGGCGGAAGTGGGGGTGGACATTAGTACCAAGGAAAGCGACAGCGTGTTTGATTTTTTCAAGCGCGGGCTTCGGTTTAACTACATCATCACCGTGTGTGATGAGGGCAATGCCCAAAAATGCCCCATTTTTCCTGGCGTAAGTCACCGTATCCACTGGAGCTTCAAAGACCCTTCCGAAGTAGAAGGAACCGATGAGGAAAAAATGGCCCAAGTACGCGAAATCCGCGATGCTATCCGCACCAACGTAGAAGACTTTTTGGTACTCTTTTCCAAAGGGGAAATCGCCCAAAATGCTCCTAGCGAGTGGAAATTTGGACGGTAATTTACACCAGTCCTAAGAGTGCTACTAAGAGAACGGGTGGGGTGATAACTAGCCCCACTTTCATGTATTCCCACCAACTGATGTTGACCCCTTTTTGCGCCAACACATGCAACCACAACAAAGTGGCAAGGGAGCCAATAGGCGTCATTTTTGGCCCAAGGTTACACCCTAAGATGTTCGCGTAAGCCAAGAAGGTGTCGCCCGTGGTTTGGATGGCGATGTCCATGAGCATGATGGCGGGCAGGTTGTTCATGACCGAGCTTAACACGGCTGCTAAAAAGCCCGTGCCTAGCACATGGGCGGTGTGTCCAAATCCTTTAAACCACAACAACAACGTAGCGATACTCTCTGCCAAACCCGCATTTTTAAGTCCAAACACCACCACGTACAATCCCACGCTAAACCAGATAATCTGCCACGGCACCGCTTGCAAGATAGCCTTTGCTTGGACGGCTTTAAGACGCACCGCAAGTCCTAAAAACACCAGTGCACCTCCAAGAGAAAGAAGCGAAACGGGAAGTCCTAGCCAATCGCCCACCACATAACCAACGAGCAACCACCCCAAAAACCACCAACTTAGCCTAAACATGGGCGGATGTTTGAGGGCGGTGTGGGAAGGAGGCAAGGTGTGAGTGGCGACGGTGCGGGGAATGGAGCGGCGAAAAAAGAGCCACAACACCACGGTGGAGGCAAGGATAGCTAAGAGGTTAGGGAGAAACATGGCAAGGGCGTATTCTCTAAAACCGATGCCAAAAAACCCCGCGGTGAGGATGTTGGTTAGGTTGGAGATGATGAGGGGGTTGGAGGCGGTGTCGCTGATGAACCCACCTGCCATCACAAAAGCAAAAAGGGCTTTGGTATCCAGACGCAACAGACGCATTTTGGCCAAAACGATGGGTGTGAGGATGAGGGCGGCGCCATCATTGGCAAACAACGCCGAAACGAGGGCACCTAGGAGGATGATGCCCACAAACATCACGTGGCCGTTTCCCTTACTAAGGCGCGCCGTTTTCAGTGCCGCCCACTCAAAAAAGCCGATGGCATCTAGCACCAAAGAGAGTAAAATGATGCCCAAAAACGCCAAGGTCGCGTCCCAGACAATGTGCGTCACCTCTAGCACGTCTTGCAAAGAGACCACCCCGACTGCCAAGGCTAACCCCGCCCCAAGCAACGCGGAAGTGCCAATTTGCAACCCCCGAGGCTGCCATAACACCAACACCAACGTAAGGCCAAAAATACCCAGTGCCACCACGCCAATCCTTTACATGTAACGAAAAACGACACGCTAGCACAAGCATTCTTAAAGTGTGTATGTGGGCGTATAAAGAACCTTATAATCAACTTTTTACTACAATAAAAGACATTATTTTCAAAATGAAATTTTTTTAACGCATTTCTCTCTTCGTTGCTAAAATTGCTTTACATGTAATAAAAACGGGAGGGTAAAATGACACACTGGATGGGGAAAAATCAATCCATGGCGACACCGCACCGCACCGCACCCTACAGAGCAATTGACCTGTTTGCAGGCATTGGAGGCATTCGTTTGGGCTTTGAAAAAGCCTTTGGCGATGCACTCGAGTTTGTGTTTGCCTCAGAGATTGATAAGTTCGCACGCCAAACGTATGCAGCAAACTTTAACGACATGCCACACGGAGACATTACATGTATTGATGCCCAAAGTATTCCTGCTCATGATATTTTGCTTGCAGGGTTTCCGTGTCAAGCCTTTAGCGTGGCGGGCCACCGCAAGGGATTTGAAGACACCAGAGGAACCCTTTTTTTTGAGATTGCGCGTATTGCTGCGCACCATCGCCCTAAGATGATTTTTTTAGAAAACGTCAAAGGCTTCAAAAACCACGACGGTGGCAAGACCTTTAGTGTGGTAAAACAGACGCTGGAAACCTTGGGCTACAGGGTGTTTGCAAAAGTACTCAATGCCAAAGCGTATGGCGTTCCTCAAAATAGAGAAAGGATTTATATTGTTTGTTTTTTGAATTATGAGAGTGATTTCGTCTTTCCTGTGCCACTCAAAAAAGAGGTGAGGGTTTCTCATATTTTAGAAAAAAAGGTGGATAAAAAGTACACCCTCTCAGACAGACTTTGGGCAGGGCATCAGAAACGAAAACAGGCGCACAAAGAAAAAGGAAACGGTTTTGGGTATTCTCTTTTTGATGGCGCCTCACCTTACACAAGCACGATTTCTGCGCGCTATTATAAAGATGGCTCAGAAATTCTCATTGCGCAACAAGGACAAAATCCTCGAAAACTTACACCGCGTGAAGCGGCAAGATTGCAAGGGTTTGGGGATGAATTTAACATTGTTGTGAGCGACACACAAGCGTATAAACAATTTGGCAACAGCGTGGCGGTTCCTGTTATTGAGTCCATTGCTGTGTTGGTGCGAAGCGTGCTTGAGGGCTCGAAGAAAGGGGAGAAACCTGCTTCTTATGCTTTTGAAAAACTTGCTGGGTAGGCCTACGTGATGTTAGATTTTGGAAAATTAGATGCGTATATAGCGGGCGTTGCTTTAAAGCGCATCAGTCAGGTTGAGTGCGAGGAGAGGTATTCAAATCAACATGAGTTAAACGGCGTAAAAGAGATGAGAAAGCTTTTTGGCACCACCAAAAAAATCTACCCGACACGCTTTATGCGCCTTGAAGATGACGAAGAAAAAAGTGGCGAGTCTTACGGAGACATGACGTGGTATGATGCAAGGGAAGCCCACCCAACACGAACCGAATACCGTTTTTATTATCAAAAAAATGTTGCTATTGAAAGGGCAGGCCCAGAAGATGTGCTTGGGATTATTTTAAAAAAAGATGGACATGTTTTGTTTGTAACTGCGCCCAAAGGAAGCCAAGCAGAAGCCGAACTGTTTGAACTTTTTGGTAGCGCGCTTGGGGCGTCTTTTTCTGTTGTCGATTTTGAAGAAAAAGGTACTACGTTAACCTTTGCTAAGCGGATGATTCTTGAAGCACTTGGGATTGAAAGTGTTGCGCAAGATGCAAAAGACTATTTGGGCTTCATTGAAAAAAAACTAGGCAGTCTTTCTTTTCCAAACACAAAAACCTTTTCTGGGCTAGCCCGCGAAGCATTTGGTGACACGCGGGGACTTTCCGCGGATGAAAGATTGATTTACTGGTGGAATACAGAAGAGACAATGTTCAAACAACTTGAAAACGTTGAGATTGAAAGCCGACTTAAAACAGGCTTCCACGATGTGGATGATTTTTTAACATTTTCACAATTTGTTCGACAGCGAAGAAGCTCTAGGGCGGGAAGTGCGCTAGAAAATCACCTCAGTGAAATTTTTGAGACAGAGGGAGTGATGCATTCTCGCGGGAAAAAAACAGAAGGAAATAAAAAGCCAGATTTTATCTTTCCTTCCATTGAAAAATACCATGAGGCGGGCTTTCCTATGGAGAGATTGGCTATGCTGGGTGTGAAAACAACATGTAAAGACAGGTGGCGTCAAGTATTGGCAGAAGCTGACAAGATACCTCTTAAGCATCTTTTCACGCTCCAACCGAAAATCTCAAGTAATCAACTCGATGAAATGTCTGGGGCAAATGTACGTTTGGTTATTCCGTCGGAGCTGCAAGAAAGCTACTGCTGTGATATAAAAAGAAAAATGTTAAGCCTTGAAGACTTTTTACTGTATGTAAAGCATTTGTAGCTCGTAGCTTAACGTGCCCTATATTTACCCTTTACATGTAAAGAAAACCCACGCAAAGGCAAGGATTTTAGCCACTGTATTTATGGTATCATTTGCCTTTCATCACTACTTTTTTAAGGAACTGTATGCGTCGTGAACCTCTTGTGTTGGCTGCTATGCTTGGCGTGGCGGTGTATGCTACCTTTGTGCTGTTTCAAGGGTATTTGGGGAGCTTGATTATCGCCATGGTGCTCACCACGGCTACGCACAGTTTTTATGCCAAGGTAGATAAAAAAATTAAAAGACCTGTTGTTAGTGCGGTCGCAGTGTTGTTGATGATGATGGTTGTGTTGTTTGTGCCATTAGGGTATTTGGTCTTTAAAAGTGTGGCATTGGCGTCACAGATTGACCTTGGATTGGTGCAAGCGCGTGTGGTGGAAGTAGCTAAACTTGGCGAGGAACTTTTGGAAAAAACCCCAGGAATTCAAGAGCGCGTCATTGGGTTTTACACCAACCTTGACCTTGCTTCCATTAGCCGCACTATTTTTGGCTACGTGGGACTCATTACTGCCAAAAGTGCTACCTTCGTAAAAGACACACTGTTTATCATTTTATTTTACTTTTTTCTGTTGATTTATGGCAAAGAGATGGTGCGTTTTGTCTTTAAAACAGTACCTTTGTCTCAGGCCAATACAGACACTCTCATTAAAGAAACCTCTATCACTGTACGATCGCTTTTTTATTCGCTTTTCATCACCGCTTTTTTGCAAGGGGCGCTCTTTGGGGTTATTGTCTTTTTTTATGGACTTGATGCGCTGTATTTAGGACTTTTGTATGGGATTGCTTCTATGATTCCTGTGGTGGGTGGGATGCTCGTGTGGATTCCTGTGGGGGTGTACGCTTACCTTAGCCTTTCCACAACCGCCGCTGTGGTTATTGCGCTGTATTCGGCTTTGGTGCTTGGGACGTTGGTAGATAACTTTGCCCGTCCTGTGGTGGTAAGTTGGGTAAACAAACATTTACTTGGACAGACGCGTGGTATGAACGAAGTGCTTGTGTTTTTTGCCATGATTGCAGGGATTGGGATGTTTGGATTTTTTGGTATCATTTTGGGGCCAACCATTGTGGCGATGTTGCTCTCGCTCATGCGATTGGTGCAATTGTATCAAGCAGAATAGACCATTATAAAGGAAAACCATGCGTGTGATGTGTCCCTATTGTTTTAGTCTCAATAACGTCCCTCAAAAAGAACACTATACCAAAGCAAATTGTGGCAAATGCCAAGAGTCACTGCTGTATGCGGGAGTGTTAGAACTGTTTTCAGAAAATTTTGATGAGGTGGTAGAAAACTCTCAAATCCCTGTAGTGGTAGATTTTTGGGCGCCGTGGTGTGGGCCGTGTAAAGCCATGGGGCCAGAGTTTGCCAAAGCCGCCGCCCACTTTCCTCTCAAAGCCTTATTTGCCAAAGTCAATACCCAAGAAGAGCAGTGGCTAGCCCAACGCTTTGACGTGCGCTCCATCCCAACGCTCATTGTTTTTAAAGAAGGCAAAGAGCTTTACCGCATGTCAGGAGCACTCAAAGAAGCCGCGATTGTGAGCCTCACGCAAGGGTTTATCGGCTAATTTGGAATCTTAATGGCCTCTTGGGAAAAGCAAATCTGCAGGGATTGTGAAGGGTAAAAAGGACGTGTTTTAAACACTTCAAAGGGCTCGATGCACTCGATGAGCTGACTTCCTACGGCTACTTTAATCGACACTTCGTTGCTTTTGGTGAGATGAAGGATTTCTCGCACGGTGCCTTTTAAGCAAATGTGTTTGTCTGTGTTGCGGTGTGGGGCTTCTTGGGAGAAAATTTCAATCATGCGTGGGTTGATAGCCACACCGCGCTTTTCACCGATACGCCAGTTTTTAGGAAGAGCCATGGACTCGGTTGCGTTAAAACGGTAGACCAAAGATTCTCCCTCTTCGTGCCATTTTCCCACAATGAGATTGGTGGTAGAAAACTCCATCATGCGCCCAAAATGCAAGCCCAGCTTTCGCGTAGCAATGGAAGAGAGCCAGTCAAGGTCGTGGCTAGCGATGATGATGGTACTTTTCCATGCTTCATGGGCATGTAAAATCGCCTCAGTAAACACGGGAATTCCGCTTAAATCTAGGCTATTGGTAGGCTCATCCAAAAGCAGTGTTTTGGGGCGCAAGATGAGTCTGGCAGCAAAGGCCACCCGTTGTGTTTCACCGCTAGAGAGTTCATGCCACGAGCGTTTGAGAAACTTTTGGGGCAATAATCCTACCAGATCCAATGCTTCGTGAAGGCGCGCGGTTTCGTCTTTTTTGATGCCATGAGCCCGCAATCCAAAGAGTAAATTCTCTTTCACGCTGCGTTTGAGTAAATAAGGCTCAGGCAACAAAATACCAATTTCACGCTTTACATGTAAAGGCAAGGCATCGGCTGTGTAGCCTTGATAAACTACTTCGCCGCTGTCGGGTTTTTCTAAAAAAGCAAGATGGCGCAGCAATGTGCTTTTGCCGCTACCATTGGAGCCCACAAGACCGATGATTTCGCCCCTATAAAGGGTGATGTCTTTGATGTCAAGAACGGGTTTGTAGCCGTGGTTTTTCTGTAAAGAAGTGATGGTGTAAAGGGGCTCTTGCATCAGTATTGCCTTGCGTTTTTGCGCAGAAAATTAAGAGAAAGATTCACTAAAAACGCAATGCCAATGAGCACAATCCCAAGAGCGATGCCCATAGAAAACATCCCTTTGCTGGTTTCTAGGGAGATGGCCGTGGTGATGGTGCGGGTGTGGTATTTGATGTTGCCCCCAATCATCATGGCAACCCCCACTTCGGCGATGACCCGTCCGTAGGCGGTAACAGCGGCGGCCAAGAGGGCGTGGCGCAACTCCCAAACCACATTAAAGACCATCTGGGAGAGGGTGAGGCCAAAAGAACTTAGGGTGTAATAGAGCTTGCGGTCCATCCCCTCAATCGCCGAAGCGGTGAGGGAAACGACAATGGGTAAAGCAAGAATGGTTTGTCCGATGATGATGCCTTCCATCGTAAAGAGCAAGCCAAATTCGCCCAATGGCCCGCGGTAAGAGATAAACGCGTAAACCAAAAGACCGATGACAACAGTAGGCGTAGCAAGAAGGGTGTCGGAGATGAGACGAAAGGTTTTGCGCAACGGAAAATCAAAAAACCCCAAGATAAACCCAAGGGGAAAGCCGATGATGATGCTCAGTAAAATAGAAATAGTAGAAGTGCGCAACGTCACATCGATGGCTGAAATAGTTTCTGCGTCCATAGAAACCAACAACCAAAACGCCTCCACGACCCCTTGTGCGATAAACTCCATGCCCACCCCGTTTTGTCTTGACATTGCTGGTAAAGAAAAGCTACCATTCGAATGTTCTAAATTTGCATATCGAAGGAGGATTATCCTATGTTTTCAGTAAAACCTCGCTTAAGAGGCCGAATTTTAGGGGCGTTATTACTTGTTGGGGCAGTGCTAAACGCAGCTGAACTTAAAATGGCAACCACAACCAGTACGGACAACACTGGTTTACTAGACGTGCTCGCACCCTTGTATAAAAGCGACACGGGCGTGGAGCTTAAGTGGATAGCTGTTGGCACGGGCAACGCGCTGAAGCTTGGGGAAAATTGTGATGTGGACGTGGTGTTTGTGCACGCCCCAGCGTTAGAGAAAAAGTATGTAGCAGATGGGTTTGGCGTGGATAGAAAGCCTGTCATGTTTAACGACTTTGTTATCTTGGGCGCACCAGAGTATAAGGCAAAATTTGCGGGTAAAAGCATTGAAGAAGCCTTTAGTATCGTCAAAAAGGAGCAGATTAAGTTTGTGAGTCGCGGGGATAACTCGGGCACGCACTCCAAGGAAAAAAGCGTCTGGAAAGCTGCAGCTGGGGCTATTCCTGAGCGCGAATCTTGGTATGTCGAAGCGGGGCAGGGAATGATTGCGACCATTAACGTAGCGATGGAACAAAAAGGCTTAACCCTCGCAGATCGGGGCACGTTCATCAAATACGAATCTAATCACAAAGGCAACCCACCCCTTGTCATCGTGTTTGAGGGTGATGCAAGCTTGAACAACTTTTACTCCATCATGGCGGTCAACCCAAAACACTGTGCTAAAGCGGACTACAAAGGCGCGACACAGTTTATCAACTGGATTGTTTCACCCAAAATCCAAAACGCCATTGGCGAGTTTAAACTGCTAGACAAACAACTCTTCACTCCTGACGCTGCAACGCGCAAAGAGTAGGTTTTTTTGGCTTGAAAATATGCGAAAAATGCATGTTTTCAAGCCGGTTTTACATGTAAATTCATAACCAAGGAAACAGATGAAATCTATGATTCGCGCTATTATGCTCGTAAGTATTTTGTTCTATGGTGCTTGGGCTGTTGAGTGTGCCGAGCGTTATGGAGTAGGGGGAGTGGAGCTGACTTTAGCCACAGGAAGTCCGGGGGAACTTGGATTGGTCAAAGTTTTGGCGGAAGCATTCTCTGAAAAACACAACGCTTCCTTGTGTTGGGTAAAGGCAGGTTCGGGCAAATCTCTTTCGTTGCTAAAAAACAAAGAGGTGGATGTTGTCATGGTCCATGCCCCAAAGGCTGAAAAACAAGCTGTTGCTGAAGGCTGGGCAAGCGATAGAACGCTGATTGGCTCCAATGAGTTTTATATTGCAGGCCCCAAAAACGACCCAGCAGGCATTGCTAAAGCCAAAAGTGCTCATGAGGCGTACGCGCTCATCGCCAAAGCCAAAGCACTGTTTTATACCCGCGCAGATAACTCTGGGACCCATAAAAAAGAGCTAGATATTTGGAAGAAGGCCTCTGTTGAG
>NZ_JAFHKK010000040.1 GCF_016937535.1 Sulfurospirillum tamanense
AGGGTCATTTGGCTTTAACACAAGGGCGTGTTTATACTGTGCTGTTGCGCTTAGATACTCTTTCATCCCAAAATGAATATTGGCCAACATCATGGTGCCTAAAAACGACAAAGGATGTTGTTTGGCGTATTGCATTGCTGCTTGCTTGGCATGGTCTTCGTAGCCCACTTCAGCCATATCGGCGATGGCTTTTACTGTCTCTATTTCATCAGAAGCCTCGGGCAACAAGGGCGGTTTAAGTGCTACAATAGCCCAGCTTCCCCCGCGTTCAAAAAAGGTTTCAAATGCATCAAAACGCATCTGTGTTTGAGCGCTTTTGGCGCCAGAGAGGTAGATGTATTCCGTCTCTTTATCAAAACCCGTGACAACAGCGTAGTGCCATGTGGGCAAGGAGACAAGCCCCAGATTAAACAGTACTAAAACAGGCCTGCCGCTAGAAACCTCACTTAAGATGGAAGAAAGATTGGGGGTGAGCGCATAGGGAATGAGACCGTAACGCCTTGCTGTCGCTTTCATTTCCACTTGCAATGCCCCTTTTAATTCGGGCGTAAAGGAGCTTCCTATTGCATCGGCGTAAACAAAAGCAACGCGTTGATGTTCTAGCAAGGTTGCCATAGACGAAGGCCCACAGAAGTATTCCTCTTGGGGGTAGAGCGTTACGGAGAGTTTTTTGGACGCCAAAATCGACGTATTGGCAGAGAGGTGGTCGTAATTTTTAGAAGCACACCCTACAAAAAACACCATAGCGGCACATAAAAGCAAGTACCTCACTGAACGCTTCTGGTGAAACTATAAACTTTTGTATACCCCAAAATGTCGGTCACCAACAAAACAAGAAAAATAAACACGATGACACCGATGATGCCTCCTGCGCCCGCACCTGCTGGCAAGGTGTCTATCTTGTGGCTAATCTGAGAAAGCTCTTCTTCTGTGAGCGAGGCGAGCCTTGCTTGGATGTTGTCATTGCTCACGCCAAGTGCTGCAAGCTTGGCTTGGACTTCTTGCTTGTTGAGAAAACTATCAATGCTACTTATGGCGGCTGTTTTGTGCAGCAATTGTTTTGTACTGATAACTTCAGCAAACATGGATGTCGTAAATAGAGAAAGGGACACAAAGAAAGCAATAATCAGTTTAGAAGTGTTCATCATAAACTCCTTGGATGTAAAAAGTAGCTACAAGCTTGTCTCAAGCACAGGGGATTCTTGCGTAACATCATTGTCTTGTGCGGTTATTTTTTGGTTATTGGCGCAGCGGTATCGTGGTGTTTACTATCCGAAGTATTCAAGGGTAAATATTACGCTATAGTGAGGGAACCGTATACTTTTTACTACTTCGCAAAGGAGGCGCTATGTTGGATCTAGGTGCAATGGCGTGTTGCAATCGCTACACGGTTTTATGTGTTGATGATGAAAAGGAGTTTTTAGATTATTTGAGTTCCATTCTTAAGCTCTATTTTTTGGAAGTTCATAGCGCTTTGTCAGCAAAAGAAGCCCATGTGATTATTGAGGAGCATCCCATTGACATCATTATCACCGATTTGTACATGCCAAAAACTAATGGTATTGATTTTATTAAAAAAATCCGCTCAGAGCGCTCAACCGTAGCGGTGATTTTTGTGACTGCTTGTTTTGAAAAAGATTTTTTACATGCTGCTGTTCCTTTGGGTCTTGATGCCTACTTGAGGAAACCCATCACGCTTGAAAAACTTTTCGCCACCCTTCAGCAGACCATCGAACACATGGAGCACCGTTCATCTAAAACCTATGTCCTTAAAGGGGGCGTTTCTTTTGACTTGATAGACGAGGTGGTGTACGCAACCTCTAGTCGCAAAATCATTGATGTTACGAAAAAAGAGTTAGGGTTGCTGTGTTTGCTTGCTAAGAACAAACACACAGTTCTTAGCAAAACAGTGATTGAAAGTTACCTATGGGAATTTGAATCTATAGCCGATAGTTCTGTGAGAACATTGGTTAAAAAACTCAGAGATAAAATCGGAGAAAGTGCTATTGCAACGTGCAGTACGACGGGTTATTCTATCGTTCTTGAGGAGCGTGCCTTGTGAAAATATACACCTACCGTTTTGTTTCCCACGAAGATTTTGCCCTTTTTATCGCCCAAAAAGAGTTAGGTTTGGCTTCCAATATTTTTGTCATGTGCTATTCTGGCATCGATGACCAAGCCGTGAACCAAGAGATTCTTTACAGCATCAAATCCCTCTTACCTCAAGCTTCCATCATGGGTTCTACCACCGATGGGGAAATTTTTGAAACGGAAGTGATGGTGCACTCTTTTGTCCTTTCCCTCACAACCTTTGAGAGCACCACGCTAGAGATAGAGCTTTTCTCGGCAGAACTCGACTCTTTTAAAGCGGGGCAAATGATTGCTCACGAGGGGGTAAGACTAGGGGCAAAAGTCGCCATTATCGTCGCGGATGGCATCGTCACCAATGGCGATTATTTGATGGACGGGGTGAATTCAATAGCCCCTTCGTTAGTCGTCGCAGGCGGACTAGCAGGAGATAACGGGCGCTATGAAGAGAGTTTTATCTTTTGTGACACGCACATCAAATCTAAGGCCATCGTGGTCGGGTATCTCGTCAGCGAAACCTTGGAGGTTTACCACACCAAAAGCTTCAACTGGGCGCCCATGGGGCCAAAGTTTAAAGTCACGCGCGCGGATAAAAACTGCATCTACACCGTCGATAACATCTCCGTGCTTGAGCTGTACCGAAAATATCTAGGCTCCGCGTTAGCACAAAAACTTCCTCAAGGAGGCATTGAATTTCCCTTTGTGTTTTACAAAGAGGGGCATTTGATAGGGCGCGCACCCATTCGTTTAAACGGGGATGGTTCGGTGGTCTTTGCGGGCAACATTTCCGAGGGCGAAATTATCCAGTTTGGCTTTGGTGACATTGATGCAATCTTGGCCGATGCGAAAGAGATTATCGCCGATTTGGCAGAGTTTGGGCCTGAAAAAGTGATGGTGTTTTCGTGTATGACACGTAAAAACTTTTTAGGAGAAGATGCGTACAACGATTTTGAAGGGCTTTCTTCCGTAGCACCCACGACAGGCTTTTTTACCTACGGAGAGTTTTTTCATGATTCGGATCATAAATGCAACTTTTTACTCAACGAAACCATGACCGTTCTTGGGCTTAAAGAGGTGCCGCCCACCACCAAAGGAAACGTACGTCTCCTTGCAATGGCACCCAAGAAAAAAGGGATTTCAAGCCATCGCTACTCCGAAACGTTTAACGCGTTGTTGCACATTGGTGAACAAACCGCGCTGGAATTGGGTGCATTAAATTCCACGTTAAATGACAAAGTCGATGAGGCAGTTAGGCGCTATCAGGCTTCTGAAGAGCTTGTTATCATCCAAGCGCGAAGTGCTATTATTGGCGAAATGCTTAGTATTATAGCCCATCAATGGCGCCAACCACTCTCTATTATCGGCATGGTGATTGGCAAAATGCGTATTGGTGCTTTGAGTGCGAAGGAGAAAGACGAAGCACTTTTGGCTGATATTGGCGTGGTTGACCGCAACATCAACTACCTTTCTGATACTATTGAGGATTTTAGAAATTTTTTCAAACCCAAGGTCGAAAAAGAGTGGCACAGTGCTTCAATGATTTGTGAGCAACTTCGCTCTTTGGCTGACCCAATTCTTAAAATGTATAACATTAATCTGGAAATTAAGCTCAATGACGAAAAAAAATTCTTTGTTTATGGCAGTGAACTTGTTCAGGTGCTACTCTCTCTTGTCTCTAATTCTAAAGATGCGATTTTGGAACAACGTAATGAAAATGGAAAAATTACCATCGTCTGCGAATACAAAGCGCTCAATGCAATGTACCGCTTTTCTGTCTTTGATAATGGTGGAAGCATTGCTGCAAATATGATAAATGTAATGTTTGAACCTTATGTTTCCAGCAAGGGCATCACAGGAACAGGCCTTGGGCTATACATGGCAAAAACGATTATTGAAAAGCATTTTAAAGGAAAAATTACGAGTAAAAACACCGAGGACGGAGCACGTATCACTATAGATTTTCCCATAGAAACCAAAGAAGTTTCGCCTGTTGAGATTGTATGACTAAAAACAGGAACTATGCTTTTAAGCTTGCGCCTCACTTTACTCTTCTAGTTAATCCACCGCTTCCTTGGGAAACCTAACTTCTTTGTGCTAAAATGCATGAAAAATCCCCCTAGGAGCCTTTACATGGACTTTTTGACTGCTTATGAAACTGCTAAAAAAGAACGCCAAGCCCTTGGTGTCCCTCCGCTTCCTCTCAACGCCCAAGAAGCCGCCCAAGTGGTCGAGCTGTTAAAAACAAGCCCCTCCCAAACCCTTTTGACACTCCTTAAAGAGCGTGTTTCTCCTGGTGTTGATGAGGCGGCTTATGTCAAGGCGGCATTTTTAAATGACATCCTTGCTAAAAACGTTACATGTACACTCATTTCACCCCTTGACGCAGTGGAAATGCTAGGCACCATGCTAGGAGGCTATAATGTTGACCCTTTGGTTGGCGCCCTTAGCCATGAAGAGTCTGCCGTTGCCAAAGCCGCGGCAAAGGCACTGAAAAATACTATCCTCGTGTACGATGCGTTTAATGCCGTCGAAGCCCTCGCTAAAACCAACGCGTACGCCAAGGAAGTCTTAGTCTCTTGGGCCAATGCCGAGTGGTTTACCTCCAAGCCTGCACTCCCAGAAAAAATGACCCTCGCTGTGCTCAAAGTCCCCGGCGAAACCAACACCGATGACCTAAGCCCCGCTAGCGAAGCCTTCACCCGTAGCGACATCCCCTTGCACGCGAATGCCATGCTTGTCAAGCGCCAAGAAGGAAGTTTGGAAACCATCGAAGCACTCAAAGCCAAAGGGTACGAAGTGGCCTATGTGGGCGACGTCGTGGGCACGGGAAGTAGCCGAAAATCAGGCATCAACTCCATTCAATGGCACATGGGCAAAGACATCCCCTGTGTTCCCAACAAGCGCACAGGCGGGGTGATTTTAGGCACGACCATTGCGCCTATTTTCTTCAACACCGCCGAAGACAGCGGCGCGCTTCCCATTGAAGTGGACGTGGATGCCCTTGAAACAGGTGATATCATCGACATTTACCCCTATGAGGGTAAGGTGGCCAAAGAGGGTAAGGTGGTCTCTACCTTTAAACTTCTCCCCACCACGCTCGCCGATGAGTACCGCGCGGGTGGGCGCATTTCGCTCATCATCGGACGCGGGCTAACGGCAAAGGCTAGAGCAAGCCTAGGCATGGAGGCTGAGTCTATTTTTGCCAAACCTGTTCAACCTGTTGCCGAAGAAGGTGCAGGATTTACCCAAGCCCAAAAGATGGTCGGACGCGCGTGCGGCGTAGAAGGCATTAGGCCAGGCATGTATGTAGAACCATTAACCCTCACCGTAGGAAGCCAAGACACCACCGGCCCCATGACCCGCGATGAGATCAAAGAGCTCGCCGCCCTTGGCTTTAGCGCGGATTTTGTCCTTCAAAGCTTTTGCCACACGGCAGCGTACCCTAAGCCAAGCGACGTTAAACTCCAGCACACCTTGCCCGATTTCATCCGAAACCGTGGTGGTGTGAGCCTCAAAGCAGGCGATGGCGTCATTCACTCATGGCTTAACCG
The DNA here is from genome assembly GCF_016937535.1 of Sulfurospirillum tamanense. Classification (NCBI taxonomy): domain Bacteria; kingdom Pseudomonadati; phylum Campylobacterota; class Epsilonproteobacteria; order Campylobacterales; family Sulfurospirillaceae; genus Sulfurospirillum; species Sulfurospirillum tamanense. The sequence continues at coordinate 5,640 of NZ_JAFHKK010000040.1, forward strand.
CATGGTGCTTCCTGATACCGTAGGCACAGGCGGCGACAGCCATACGCGCTTTCCTATTGGTATCTCTTTTCCTGCTGGTTCTGGTCTTGTGGCCTTTGCCGCGGTGACAGGCTCTATGCCTTTAAATATGCCCGAATCCGTCCTTGTACGCTTTAAAGGCGAGATGAACCCTGGCATCACCTTGCGCGATTTGGTCAATGCCATCCCTTACTACGCTATCAAAATGGGCCTTTTAACGGTGCCAAAGAAAAACAAAAAGAACATTTTTGCTGGCACGATATTGGAAATCGAAGGTTTGCCTAAACTCAAAGCCGAACAAGCCTTTGAGCTCTCCGACGCTTCAGCAGAGCGCAGTGCCGCAGGGTGTTCGGTAGCGTTAGACAAAGAGCCCATTGCAGAATACCTAAAGTCTAACATCACCCTCATCGAATCCATGCTCAAAGCGGGCTATGGCGACCCTATAACTCTAAAACGACGTGCCCAGAAGATGCAAGCATGGCTTGAAAATCCAGAACTTGTAAAGGCCGATGAAAATGCCCAGTACAAAGCCATCATCGAAATCGACCTTGCAGACATCAAAGAGCCTATCTTAGCGTGCCCCAACGACCCTGATGATGTGGCAACCCTTTCTGAAATCTTGGCCGATGAAAAGCGTCCTAAGAAGATTGATGAAGTGTTCGTGGGCAGTTGTATGACCAACATCGGCCATTACCGCGCCCTTGGAGAAGTGCTTCAAGGCGAAAGCCAAGTGCCTACACGCCTGTGGATTGCTCCACCTACCAAGATGGACAAACGTCAACTCACAGAAGAGGGGTACTACGCACTCTTTGGACAAGCAGGGGCGCGCATCGAGATCCCAGGGTGCAGTTTGTGCATGGGTAACCAAGCCCGCGTGGCCGATGGCGCGGTAGTGTTTTCCACTTCCACCCGCAACTTCGACAATCGCATGGGCGTAGGCGCGCAAGTGTACCTTGGAAGTGCCGAACTTGCCGCAGTGTGCGCCATCCTTGGGCGTTTGCCAAGCGTAGAAGAGTACATGTCTATCGTGCCACGCAAACTTGCGGGCAAAACTGAAAACGTGTACCGTTACTTGAACTTTAACCTCATTAAAGACTACGCGCTAGCAGACTAACATGCCGACCCTTCGGGGTCGGGCGTTGGCTCGCTGTGCTCATGAGCGAATGCGTGCAGTGAGCCAACATGTTTTTTTACCCTCATCTTATTTGACATTTGGTACACTTTAGACAAAATTTCTAACTAAAAGGAATACCCATGAAACGTATTGTTTTAGTCACAGGAGCCACGTCAGGATTTGGCTGGGAAATCGCCACAACTTTTGCTAAAGCAGGCGATGCGGTCATCGCCACTGGACGGCGTAAAGAGCGCTTGGAAGAGCTTAAAAATAGCCTTCCTGAAGCAGATATTTTTCCTCTAGTGATGGACGTTACATGTAAAGAAGAGGTGGCAAAAGCCATCGCCTCCTTGCCTGTGGCGTATCAAGCCGTTGACATCTTGGTTAACAACGCAGGCCTTGCCCTTGGCCTTGAAAAAGCACCCGAGGCGAGCTTGGAAGATTGGGAAACCATGGTGGATACCAACATCAAAGGGGTGTTGTATGTCACCAAAGCGGTCATTAGCGGCATGAAAGAGCGCAAACGGGGTTATATTTTCAACATCGGTTCCACAGCGGGCAACTGGCCTTATGAGGGCGGAAATGTGTACGGTGCCACCAAGGCGTTCATCAAACAGTTTTCCCTCAACCTTCGTACGGACCTTAAGGGAACCAACATTCGCGTGACCAACATTGAGCCTGGCTTTGCTAAAACAGACTTTTCGTTGGTGCGTTTTAAGGGTGATGAAACGCGCGCGGATTCGGTATATAAAGACACCAAGCCCCTTGAGGCCGCAGATATTGCCAATGTTATTTTTACCTGCGCAAACTTCCCTGAGCACGTCAATGTGAATTTCCTCGAAGTCATGTCCGTGCGCCAAAGCTACGGTGGATTGGTTGTGGAAAAGGATTAATTTGTAATTCGTAGAGATGTTTTATGTGCCCTGTGTTAGGATGGGCAAAATTCTTTCAAGGAGTGAATATGTGTCCTTTTAAAGCCAATGTTGGCGGTATTGACCGCATCGCGCGGATTGTTATCGGTGGGCTTATCATCGCTTGGGCGTTGTGGGCTCAAAGTTGGCTAGGTGTCATCGGTGTGGTGGTGTTGCTTACTGGCGTGTTTCGTTTTTGTGGGGCATATACGCTTTTTAAATTTTCTACCACAAATGAAGATTCCGACAGCTGCTCTACAGGCAAAGGTTCGTGCTGCAAATAAGCTTTACATGTAAGGCTTATTTTACCGCTTTTTTAGACCTTTTAAACTACAATTTCTTATGAATTACATCGGTTCCAAGGGGGCGCTTGCCCCCTTCATTCTCTCCTTGGCTACACGCTTTTCTGGTACCTTGCACGACAAAACCGTATGCGACCTTTTTGGCGGTACGGGCAGTGTAGCAGAAGCCTTTGGCCTTACATGTAAAGCTTTAATTGCCAATGATGTGGAGGCTTACAGCGCTTTGTGGCTACACCAACGTTTGTGTGGCGTGGCGACCGATGAAGCTTTGCTTGAACAGATGCGCCACGCGTCGTGTGAGGGGATTGTGTGTGAGCATTTTTCACCTTTGGGCGCGGCAAAACGGGGGTACTTTACTCCACAAAACGCACGGAAAATCGACGGGGCCAGAGCAGTGATTGCGCACTATGAAACAACCTTATCACCCACGCAAACAAAGGCTTTGCTCGCTTCGTTGCTAGACGGGGCTGATCGCGTAGCCAACACCACCTCTGTGTACGGTAGTTTTTTAAAACACACCAAATTCACCGCCACCCAAGCCCTCTCTTTGCGACCCCTTCCCGCCACGCGCCTTGCCAATGCAACGGTGCATAACCGCGAAGGATTGGCACTTTTAGGGGAGATTGAGGGCGACATTCTCTATCTCGACCCGCCCTATAACCATCGCCAATACGGCCTAAACTACCATGTTTTAAACGCCATTGCACGAAACTATGCTCGCGACATCAAGGGAAAAAGTGGTCTTGGAAACTACTACCGCTCCCGCTGGTGTCAAAAACGCGCCGTAGAAGAAGAGTTGAGGGCTACGTTAAGAACGGCGAAGTTTCGCTACATCCTCATGAGCTATAACGATGAAGGGCTCCTAGACGCAGGGCGCATTCGTGCGATTTTTGAAGAGTTTGGGCGCTATGATTGTGCTAGCCACGCCCATCCGCGCCTGCGCACCTCTAAAAAATCACCAAAAAAAGAGACCCTAGAGACCGTGCATTTGCTCGAAAAAGAGGGTTGAAAGCTAGGTTACACTAAAGTGTTGCCACTACTTTAAAGCGCAAAGAGAAAAAATGAAAGAGTATGTAAAACCCATTATCATGGGACTTTTGGTGGTATTTGCCTGTTTGGGCTTGGGGCGGTTTGCCTTTGGGATGGTCTTGCCTCTTATGCAAGAAGAGCTTTCCATGAACGCCACCCAAGCAGGGCTTGTGGGCAGTGCCAATTTTCTGGGCTATTTTATCGGCTTATTTATTGTTTCAAAAACATACACCCGCTTTGGTCCTTCTTTGCTTGTCTCTTGGGCGCTTTTTGTGCAAGCCTTTAGCATGGTGCTCATGGCTGTTGCACCCCACTATCTTTTGGCCGCGTTGTTTTTTAGTGCCACAGGATTTTTTGGCGCGTTGGCAAACATTGGCATCATGACGTACATCGCCCAAGTGGTACCTCCCAAGATGAAAGGGCGCGCTACGGGCATTGTGGTGGCTGGCATTGGTTTGGCGGTGATTTTTAGTAGCCTGATCGTGCCTACATTTGAGAAATTTTTGCCTTACGCATGGCGCATTAGCTGGGGTGTATTTGCCTTAAGTATCGTGCTCATTGGCCTGTGGGCGCGCAGTGTGATGGCGCGTTTTCTAGTTCAAGCAAATGCGCACCATGCCAAGGGAGACACGCTCTTGTTGCGCGACATCGTGCGTTCTCGCGCCTTTTGGCACACGGGTATACTCTTTTTACTCTTTGGCACCACAGCCATCATGTTTATGACCTTTTTTGTGGCGGCCGTTTCGGACACGTACGGGGCAAGCACCCAAGTTTCAGGCATCTTTTGGGCACTCTTGGGGGTCACAAGCCTCTTTTCAGGCCCCTTTTTTGGCGCAGTAAGCGATACCATCGGACGGTACAAGACCTTAGCCATACTCTTTGGACTTCAAGCTCTAGCCCACAGTTTGCTCGCCTTTGAAGTACCTCTTGCGTGGGTGTTTCTCTCCGCGGGCGTGTTTGGGTTTTCCACGTGGGCGGTGCCCTCCATTATGGCAACCCTGAGTAGCGAACTGTTTGGCCTTAGCCACACCGCGCGCATCATGAGCCTCATTACGCTGTTTTTTGGCATAGGGCAAATGGTCGGACCATTGCTCGCGGGCATCATACGCGACCTTACGGGAAGCTACACCTTTGCCTTTGCCTGTTCAAGTTCTGTACTTTTGGGGGCGCTTTTTCTTTCCTTGTATGCCCAGCGCTCTCAAAAAAGAACGTAACAGCGACCATGTAGTTTAAAACCTGTAAAAATTAAGAAGTTGCAAGTTCAAACAAGCTAAAATTCCCCATTGCTTCAGAGGATACATTATGCGCATAAATATAAAACACCTAGAGTCGCTCATTGAAACCGTCGTATTGCCTTTTGAAAAGCTTATCGTCGACGACCCCAAGCTTTCCAGCCACATCGCACCACCCGAGGTAGCCAAGTTTCACAACATGGCCGTAGCAAAGTTAAGTGTGTATATTTACACGGATATTGCCCGTGCGTATGCGTATATCCAAGAAGGTGCAAAGGCGCATAAAGAGAAGCACATTCCCCTAGAAAGCTTAAAAGAGTATTACACGCTTTATTTTCACTTGTGTAAAGAATGGAACGCGCAGCACCTAGACGCTAATCCAAAATTCAGTGAAAATATCGCCACCATTGAACAGTTTGTTTATGAAGCTTTTGCACAAGAAAATGAAACTAAAGAGGAATTTTTTGACTATGGTGCAGAAATCATTAACGCTGATTTGGCCAAAATGCACTACAAAGACGAAGAAAAAATCACAGCCGCTGCCTTTTATGAAGAGGGCACTATGGATGAACTGGACATTCAAGACATCCTAGAATGCTCAAATGCACTGCACGAAGCTACCACTGACACCTTTACAAAACACGACGAAAGCTACTTTACCAACGTCAACGCGCAACTTCAGTCCTATGCTACTATTTTAGAAAAAAATATGGAATTTCGAGACATTGGCTACAGCCTCTCAAAGCTCTCACAACTTTTAATGTCTCATCTGGACACTTTGCCTAGCCATGAGAAAAAACCCTCGCTCGTACTCGTACTAAATACTATCGTAGAAGACTTGATTGCTTGGACTGTTGCTGTCCTAAAAGAAAAAACTGCTATTGACATCCACTATCTTGATGCCTCCTTGCTCTCTAGTATCTTGCAATTTGAAATGATGCTTACGCCTCCCAAAGACGAGGAAGACGAGTTGGAATTTTTTTAAAGGAAACGCCATATGACGTGTGATTATTTTGGAAAATGTGGCAGTTGCACAGCCTACAACAAGGGCTACACGGGCCAATTTTTAGACAAACAAGAGGACGCTAGAGCACTGTTTTCTCCTTTTTATAAAAAACCATTTGAGGCATTTGCATCCACTTCATCTCACTACCGAAATCGCGCTGAGTTTCGCATCTGGCATGAGGGCGAGGCGATAGATTTTGCCATGAATAGTGTGGATGGGGGCAGGGTGCTCATCGAACAATGTCCCAAGGCAGACAAAGCCATCAATGCGCTCTTGCCACGCCTTAAAGAGGTATTAAAGCAAAGTCCGCTACTTAGACACAAGCTCTTTAGTGTGGAGTTTTTAAGCGCCCACGAGGGGATGCTTGTGACGCTTATCTACCATAAAAAGCTTGACCACGCATGGGAAGAGGCGGCAAGAGAACTTGAAAAAGCTTTACATGTAAGGCTCATTGGACGTAGTCGTGGGGTGAAAAAAGTCTTAAGCCAAGAGTGGGTGGTGGATGCTTTACATGTAAAGGAAAAAACCTACCGTTTTAAACTTCTTGAGGGCGCGTTTTCTCAGCCAAACCGCAGTGTTAATGCACAGATGATTGCGTGGGTGTGTTCCAAGCTTGACCCCCTTACATGTAAGGATTTGCTAGAGCTTTATTGTGGCCATGGGAACTTCACTTTGCCACTAAGTGGCCATTTTCGCGCCGTCTTAGCCACGGAAATCTCTAAAGCGTCTATTAAATCTGCTCTTGAAAATTGCACCCTTAATGGCACGCACAACATCACCTTTGTGCGTATGAGCGCAGAAGAACTCACCAGTGCGTTAAATAAAGAGCGGGAGTTTGTGCGCTTGCGGGAAGTCGATTTGGATGATTACGATTTTTCACACCTTTTTGTGGACCCGCCGCGCGCAGGAATGGATGAAAAAAGCTGTGCTTTTGCGGCACAGTTTGAACACATTATCTACATTTCATGCAATCCACACACCCTAGCGCGGGATCTAGAACTGCTAACTAAAACCCACGAAGTGGCCCATTTTGCGCTGTTTGACCAGTTTCCCTACACCCATCACCTTGAAAGCGGAGTTATTCTAACGAAGAAAACGTAGGTTTGTAAAAGCAAAAGGTATTTTTGCCTGATTTTTTTGCTTCATACATGGCCGAATCGGCTTTTTTGATAAGGACATTGTATTCCTCTCCATCGTTAGGATAAAAAGAGATACCGATGCTGGGGGTTACCTTAAGGGCGTGATTTTTAAAAGTAATCTTTTCTTCAAAAACTTTCAAAATGCGCCGTGCAATGAGTGCGGCTTCCGCCTCAGCCCGAATAAATCCCACCAAAATCACAAACTCATCGCCTCCAAAACGGGCAAGCACGTCAATCTCTCTAAGGGTTTTGGCAATCCGCTTTCCCGCCTCTACCAACACGCCATCACCCGCGTCGTGCCCAAGAGTGTCATTGATGGCTTTAAAATGGTCAAGGTCGATAAACATCACCCCAAACATAGAGCCGTTGCGTTTTGAGAGTTTTGCCATAGACTCAAATTGCTCTTCAAAGCCAAGGCGATTGGAAAGACCCGTAAGTTGGTCATGCCGCGCCAGATAGCTTGCCCGCTCTTGCATCTGAAGCATCTCTTTGATGTCTGTTTGGATGGCGATGTAACTTACAATACGACCCTCTTCATCAGTGACGGCTTTGATGGTCATCCACAACACCACTTCTTGTCCATTTTTGCGGCGGTTGTGGATTTTTCCGCGCCATAGTTTATTTTCAACAAGCGCTTGCCACATGCTCTCATAAAAAAGTTTATCGGCTTTTTTTGCCCGTAAAATGGAGGGGTTTTTTCCAGCAATATCTTCAAGAGTATAGCCGTACATAGCAGTAAAAGCGCGGTTTACAGAGCGAATGCGGCTATTGCCATCGGTGATGACAATAGCTTCTTCGATGTGGTCAAAAACCGCCGCAGACTCCCTAAGACGCAACGACTGCTCCACATAACGGGTAATGTCAAGCTTGATGGCAAGGTAGTTGGTCAGTTTTCCATCAATAAACACTGGAACAATAGACGCCTTTTCATAATAAATGGAGCCGTCTTTGCGTTTGTTAATGAACTCTCCTTGCCACTTTTCTCCTCGGTCAAGCACTGCGTTCATGTGGGCGTAAAAGTCAGGGTCATGTTTGCCTGATTTGAGGATGTTTGGGTTTTGCCCCAAAGCCTCTTTGGATGTGTAGCCTGTGGTTTTTTCAAACACATCATTAGCATAAATAATGTGGCGCTTGGGGTCGGTAATGACGACTGTGTTATTGCTGTTTTCGACTGCAAACTTAAAGGCTTGAAGCTCGCGCCTTAACATAAGGGAGTGATGGTACTTTAGTACAGCATAGCCAAAGGCAAAAAAAACTCCAACTAAGAGAATACAGGTAAGCATAAAAGGTTTTTCCAAGCCAACAACAGTATACATGTAAACCAAAAAAATAGAAGAAAAAAGGGCAGAAAGTAGCAACAATACATAGGGGAGATGAGCACTTTTTAGGGTGTTTTTCATGGCGCGACACTCCTGTGTGGATATGCTTGTGTAGCTAATTTATAAATTTATCCTAAAAATATTTCATTATTATAACAAGTTTAGACTTAAAAGCAAA
>NZ_JAFHKK010000041.1 GCF_016937535.1 Sulfurospirillum tamanense
GGCATGTAGGCTTTGGGAAGAAGTTAAAAACCCTGCGAGGGCAAGGATGGCTACTAGTTTTCTAGCGCTGCCCATCTCTTTGTTGACAGAGCGAATAAGTTCCCCAAAACGACTTTTAGGATTAAGAAGATTGAAGAGCAATCCCACGGCTAGCAAGAAATACCCTAAATAAGTAGGCCATTTGCCGGGGTCTTGATTGACAGAGAGAATGGTCCCTTTTTCATCTTGGTCGTACGAGGATTGGAAGAAACGAAACCCGCGATAATCCAAAACGTGGTTCATGTAAATGCGCCAAGGCAAAGTGATGTTTTTTTGTGCATCCACAACCTTGACCTCACTCGCATAAGACGAAGGGGCGCGCGAACCTGGATAGCGGTCCAGTTGGAAGTCGATGAGTTCAATATTGAAGGGGAGTTCAAAACTCTTGGACCCCCACTCCATTTGAAACATTTGCCCCCCTGCCACCGCTTGTGCTGGGTACCCTGGGCGACCACGTCCGTGGCCATAAAGCACGACCTCTTTGTGTTCACCTTTGTAGCTTAATGTGGCCACAAGAGCATGTGGCTTGGGTGCTTCGTTGGGCTTAGGCGGCTGGCTAATTAGAGTTTCTTTGCCTAAAGAAAGAAGTTTTTTGGGGGCAAAAGTAAGGTCTTTGAAGCTATAAAGCTGAGTAGTATCAATACTTTGCACCTCCAAAGGCAAAAAATCCCCCTTGGTTGCATCAGCCATATTAAACCACCCAAAGGCGTGAGTAGAACGCATAAAAAACTTATTTTCTTCCTTATACATGTAAAGAGTTGGTTTGGGAGCACCAATGGTTTCATTGGCGTTTTTAGCAAAAGCAAAAATCAAATCAGGTGTTTCAAACACCTCTCCTTGGCGCAAAATAATAGTGCGAGGTTGGCTTTTGTAACTCACCACAAGCTCCACCAAAGGCTCCCCCTTTTCATCCTCCACAAGGCGCGTTGTTGCGTTGGGAACGAAAGAGTGATAACGCAATGAGGCTTCATCCTCGCCAAGCGGGAGAGAGAGACTAAAACGGTTCACGCCAAACACGTCCAACAACGAAACAAGGTGTTGCTTGTCTGCTGAAAAAACTTCATTATCTTTATAAGCGCGCAACTGCACAAAAGGCTCCATAGAAACCACACGGTTCTCCATCTTTCCCTCACGAATGTGCAAGGTGCCCTCAAAGCCATAATAACGCGTAAGTCCAGCGCCCAGTAAAATAAATAAAAAGCTAGCATGAAAGACAAGAGAGGGAAGCTTTTCTTTTTTAAAGAGTTTGTAAGCAAAGGCACTATAAATCAAGCCAAGGCCTAACCATAGTTGAATCAGAGCAAACCACCACGAGGCGTAAATAAGCGCCCAAGCGCTCTCAGTGCCAAAATCATTTTCAATAAAAGTGGCAGTACCGCTAGCAACAGCAAAGAGGAGGAGTAAAAAAACCATGGCTGGCATGCCAAACAAGGCTTTGGTAAGTGGGGTCATGAGGTTCCTTTGGAGGCCAAAAATCTGTGGTATGGTAGCTAAGTTTCTTAAATATTTTCTAAATTTTTGCTGCGACATACCTATTCTTGTTGACTTGGGGCACTTTGTTTTGTCTTTGCGGGGTTTTATGGGCGGGGGAAACGCCCAAGCCAAACAGCTTGGGCGCTAGGAGTGTTACTTTTGAGCCTCTGTTAAAGAGTGGCCTTTTTCTGTCCAATACTTTTGTGCCCCCTTATGCACTGTTGTAACAATGCCTGAAAGAGCAGATTCGACTGTCATAGCTTTAGCTGCTTTTGCAAGGGATCGCATAAAATCTAATCCTTTGTCTGAATAGACTTCACCAATAGCTTTGTACATCAACTCTTGGTCAACATGACGGCCCGCTACCCACAAAGCAGAATCTTGTACAGTAACTACATCATAGTCAATACCAGGATAGGTTCCCGCAGGAATCGTTACAGGCGCATAATAAGGATGGTCTGTTCCCAAGGTTCCTTTTTGAGCTGCTTCATGTACTTGCAACATGCGCATTTTATTGCTTGTTGTTGCTTGGATTACAGAGGCATTAGGAAAGCCTGCAAATACCCAGAGTCCATCAATTTGGCGGTCACCAATGGCCGAAGCACCTTGAGAATAACCAATGTATTGTGGGCTGATTTTATCCCAAAGGCCTACGCTTTCAAAAAAACGTTGTGCGGAAGCCGCGGCACCTGAACCCGCAGGTCCAACCGCCACTTTCTTGCCTGCAAGTTGTGCGACATCAGTGATGCCAGAATCTTCACGTACAAGCAAGTGCGCAGGTGCACCATACAAATAGGACACAGCATGAACATTGCGGTAGCGGTTTGCATCATTAGTTAGCTTTCCATTAATACCAAGATAAAGGTCACCAGAATAAACGATTCCAAAATCTGCATCTTTAGAGTTAACGCGGCGAAGGTTTTCCACCGAACCTGCAGATGCCATATTGGAAACCTCAACACCTGGCAAAGAGCGCGATAAAAGTGTCGCTACACCGTTGGAGAAAAACTGAAACGTTCCCCCATCTGGTCCGCCAGAAAAACCAAGTCGTTGTGTTTGTGCTTGCGCAACTGTACCTGAAGCTAGTGCCACGATGGCAACCGCTGCCATGGCAAATTTTCCAACCTTTGTTGGTAGTTTAAACATTTTACCCAGTGTCATTGAAGACCTCCTTGTTGGTTTAGAATACTAAAAAGCTTTTGCGCTTTTACCTTTACCTCGCGAGCATCGACGGTCAATGTAGTGTTAAAATGCCCAACGTACAACCAAAATCAGGTTGCTATAAAATGTCTTGTTTTTCACTATCGCCCCCGTTTGCAACCTCCTTTTTAGTTGATTTTTCCAAATGTTTCCTAGCGTTCGCGAACGGTGAGAACAGGAATTTTTGAACTTCGCACAACTTTATCTGTAGTTGAACCCACCATTACTTTTAAGCGATCAAGTCCTGTACGGCCATGAGTACCTAAAATGATTAAATCCACCTGATGTATAGCGGCTTGTTCTAAAATAACCTCCTCGCTTTTTCCTACAACAATTTCTGTTCTTGCTTCAACATCACTCAAATACTTCTCTTTAAACTCCTGCATCTCTTTTACAGCTGCTGTTTCCACTTCGCGAATCAGCGTATCGACAACATCAGCTGGCATACGGCGTGTATGCTTTTCTGGAAGTTCCGTAATAACATGCAACAAAATAAGTTGTGCGCCAGCAAGCTGTGTCATGGTGCGTGCCATATCGCTTGCCCGCACTGAACCTTTTGAAAAGTCCGTTGCCAAAAGTATCTTTTTAATCTCAGCCATATGTATTCCTTAATGTTAGTGTTTTACTATTTAGGCTATTTTGACAGGTGCAACCTCTTGTGCATCCCGCTGTAACCACCACACAAAACTAATCAGTGCAATTCCTGCTACGTCCGATAATAACGTAGGCCAGTATAGCAAAAGAGTAGCAATACCCAAGACAACAAATTCATAAAGCTTTGTTTTACGACGCAAGAATCCCATCGCAAAAGCACCAAAAGCAATGGTCCCTAGAGTCGCAGACAAAAAGGCAGTAAAAATCTCAAAAGGTGTGCCATCAAGCAACATCGCAGGCACATAAGCAAAAAGCAACGGCATAATATAAAGCATCTTGGCAAATTTAAAAGAGGTCCATCCTGTTTTCCATGGATCAGACCCCGCAATGGCGGCCCCAGCATAAGCTGCCACACACACTGGCGGCGTGATATTGGAATCTTGAGACAACCAGTATACAATCATGTGCGCCGCAATAACAGCAACACCAAATTCAGCAAGAGCTGGTACAGCAAGCACTGCCACAATCAAATACGCTGCAGTCACCGGAACGCCCATGCCAAGCACCAAAGAGGCAATGGCAACAAGAATAAGAGCGATTAATAAACTGTCCCCTGCCATAGAAATAACCAAGTCTGAAAACTTTAATCCCATACCTGTCAGTGAAATCACTCCAACAATGACCCCAATGACACCCACCGTTGCCCCAATCATGAGCGTATTTCTTGCGCCCACTTGGATGGCTTCCCAAATTTCACGTAAGCCCATGCGGGTTTCTTTATGCACCCAACTTGTAGCAACGCATGAAAGGGTTGCCCAAAACGCTGCATTTCCCGCAGACCTCCCAGTAAGCAACAAGATAGTGATAATCACCAAAGGCAAGGCATAAAACCACCCCCCCTTAAGCACCTCTTTCCAGTGGGGAAGCTCCTCTCCTTGAATGCCACGAATACCGTTTTTCTTAGCCTCAAAGTGCACTAAGCAAAAGACAGATAAAAAGTACAAAAATGCTGGTCCGATAGAAAGTATCATGATTTGCGAATAGGGAATCCCCGTAAGTTCTGCCATCAAAAAGCCACCCGCACCCATGATGGGAGGCAAAAACATCCCCCCGATAGACGCCGCAGGCTCAATGGCGCCTGCTACGTGGGGTTTAAAACCTGCTCGCTTCATCATTGGGATGGTAAATGCCCCCGAAGAAACTGTATTGGCAATAGCACTTCCCGAGACAGACCCAAACAGGGCTGAAGACATAACCGCAACCTTAGCAGGCCCGCCAATCGAACGCCCCGCAAGTGCCAATGGAAGGTCGATAAAAAACTTTCCTGCTCCTGACTTTTGCAAGAATGCCCCAAAGAAAATAAATAAAATTACATACGTCGCAAGCACGCTTGCCATGACTCCAAATACCCCATTTGTGGTGATAAATAGTGCCGTTGCCACGCGCTCAAACCCAAACCCGCGGTGGGCAAAAAGATCTGGCAAATGAGGACCAAACAAGGCAAAGCAAATCATGCCAACCCCAATTAAAGTAATCGACCACCCAAGCACCCGTCGGCACACTTCCATAGAAAGCATCAGGCCCACGACGCTCACGAGTTTATCTAGCTGGTTTTCTGCCCCCGCACGATAATTGAGCGCTTCAAATTGACTCATCCAGTAGATAACTGCGCCGCCAATCACAAGGGCCATGATAATATCGCTCAACGTAGGCGCGTGGTGAAAGCGACGAGAGAGCCATTGATCAATAGGCAAAAGCAGGATAGCAAAAGGTATGACAAGCAAGAGCGAGATGCGCAAATCTCCAAAATCTTGCGCAAAGGCTACTTCAAAGCCGTCATATTCCCACGTCTCTTTAAAAAAAGTGATTTGGTCATAAAATGCCACAGGCGAAGTAAAAACAAAAAAACTACTCACGGCCACTGCCAACAAAACCGCTGAAGAGACCGACATACACCCCACAGCAAAGCGACCACCCGCAGGATAAGCGATAAAAATCAAAACAAAGGTAATCAACACATAAACACCCAAGTGGTATTCTGTGCTAAGTGCTTGATACCCCGCCCCATAAAAATAGGCAATTACCATCACCGCGCCCATAAGGGAAGCCAACCACAACCAAGGACCCGTTAGCTTTCGCTCAGATTTGGCATCTTTCTCCATGAGCTCTTTAACTTTTCGTCGCTCTTCTTCGCCTAAACCTTCTAGTGTTTTATCTAAATCTGCCATCATTGCCTCATTTATGTAAAATCATCAACGCCAAACCTTTTGGCGCACAGTGATTATAAATGAAAGGTATGTATAAATTATGTCGTTAGGAAAATTGTTACAAAATTTCCAAAAAGCAGTCAGGCTTAGTTACTGTTTGAAACATTTAAACCATTTTATTTTTAAGTTACTTTAAGTAACAAAGCAGACTTTAAAGAAGATAACCGACCCCTTGGAGGTTTTTAACTGTTCCCTTTGGTAGCTTTTTGCGTAAATTTTTCGCCAAAAGCCTTAAGGCATTAGGGCTCATGTATTCCCCTTCCCAAACAACTTGCTCAATCTCGCCATAAGAAACAACACCTTTTTTAAAAGCCAACAGTTTCAACAGCTTGGACTCTTTTTTTGTCAGCATTAAAGATTCTGTTGGTGCAAAAACCGTATGCGTAGTAAAATCCACCTCCCACCCTGCTTCCAGCACAAGATTTTGCGCCCGCGCGGAGAGAAACTTCTCTAGAGCACTGGCGAGTTTTGTTTCAGTAATTGGCTTGATGATATAGCGCACCAAAGAGAGCTCAATCGCCTCAATCATATCATCCACTTCAGCATACGCAGAGAGAATAATCACAGGGGTCATATCACCTTTGGCGCGTAGTGCTTTTACTAGCCCTATGCCCCCTAAATTTGGCATTTGCACATCTGTGATAATCAAATCCGGGTGGTGCATTTTGAGCATCTCCAAGGCTTCTTCTCCGTCTTTTGCAAGCAGTACAGACCCAAAAAGCACCTCAAGCATCCCCCCAATGTTGCGCCGAAGGCCTGGTTCATCTTCGACATACATGACGCTGATGCGGGAAAGTTGCTGGAGAAGTTCAGGGGTCATTGGCGGGGGTCCCGTGGCAGAATTTTGTGTATTATATCAAAAACCCTTTACATGTAAGGAACTCCATGCGCCTTCTTACGCAGAGCAACATTTCCCACACCATCATCATTGCCTCCATGCTTATCATCTCTTCGCTTACTTTTTTGACAGGGTATTTTTTCATCTCCAAGCAATACGACACCATGGAAAAAGAGATTGCCGAAACAAAACTCCGCCTAGAAGAGCACCGCCTAGAAGAGATTAAACGAGAGGTAGACGCGCTTGTTGATTACATCGAGTTCCGCCGAACACACCAAGGGGGCGAGGGAACATTACTTCAAGAACGGGTTATTGCGTGGATGTCTACGGTACGCTTTGGAACGCCAAAGGAAAATTATATCTTTGCGTATCGCGTGCACGATTTGCAAGGCGGAGATGCTTTTGCCACCATGCTCGTAAATCCCAACCGCCCCGATTTGGTGGGTGAGCTGATTGCCACAGGGTACACAGATGCCAAAGGGGTGCCTTTTCGGCAACTTGCCCTTGAGGGGATTCGCGAGCAGGGCACGGCGATTGTTCCTTACATGTATAAAAAACCAGGCTCCCAAATCCTCTCCCAGAAAGTGACCTATTTTCGCCATTATGCACCGTGGGATTGGATCATTGCAGCAGGCGCTTATATGGATGACATTGATGCGCTTTTGGAACAAAAACGCGAAGCACTTCTCAAAGACACGCGTCAAGACATCACCTCTACGGTTGTGATTTTTCTCTTTTTTACCTTCATTGCTTACGGGCTTGCCATTGTTTTGGGCAAACAGATTGAACACTTTTTTACCCAGTATCGCGAAGAAGTGTTGGCCAAAACCCAAGAACTCCAAACCCTCAACCAAACCCTCGAACAGCGTGTTCATGAAGAGATTTCCAAAAACAGAGCACAAGAACAGTTGCTCATCCAAAAATCAAAATTTATCGCCCTTGGGGAGATGATTAGCAACATCGCCCACCAATGGCGCCAACCCCTCACGGAGCTTTCTGCCTTGCTTATGGGACTCAAATTTCACTACCTTAGCCAAACCCTCAACCCCACCATCATCCAAGAAAAAAGTAAAGAAGCTGAACATCTCATCGACTACATGTCCCAAACCATCGATGATTTTCGCCATTTTTTTGCACCTGATAAACAAAAAACAGTTTTTGCCATTATTCCGCGTATCGATTCTGTGCTCACCATTTGCCATGCTTCTTTAAAAAATTACCATATTCACCTTCGGATCAAAGCCCCTCGTGATGCGTACGTACGAGGTTTTCAAAACGAATACGAACAAGTTTTGCTCAACCTCATCACCAATGCCAAAGACGCATTACTCCTCACCAAGCCCAAAAACCCCACCATCACCTTAGAATTAGCAGTAAACAAAGGAATGGTCTCTTTACATGTAAAGGATAACGCGGGAGGCATTAGCATTGAACCCATCGAAAAAATCTTTGAACCTTATGTCACCACCAAGTCCAGTTCACAAGGCATTGGCATTGGGCTTTACATGTCAAAGATGATTATCGAAAACAATATGCAAGGAAATTTAATAGCGCGAAACAGTGACGAGGGTGCGGAGTTTGAAGTGAGGTTAAAAGAAGAAGTGTAACGAGGAGGTGGCCCCTGCCCCTCCTCTATTTTCTAAGGAAGTCTTTATAACGCTTGCTGTCGTTAATGAAAGTATACGCCGTGGTAGTTAACGAGCGGTAAACGCCTAATCAAGCGCAATGGTCTCACTTTCGGGGACGGAAAATACTTGACGGTTCAAGGTGCGCTTGGGGTGATTTTGGGGTGATTTTGGGAGATTTATCTGAGTTTTTGAGACCACAGATGCACCCTCAAGCGCGTAAAGTTGGAGGAGTTTTCCCTTTTCGATTTGCACGTACACTGCCGCGCCCACGGGCGCCAAAAAAGCCGTATGGGAAAAACGCGCATAGGGGAGTTTAAAATTTGATGTGTCCGTGCCCTCCACTTCATAATGCCAAAGGCCCGACGTCCCCTCATGGACGACCTTACGAAGAATACCCTTAATATACCCTTCGTCGTAATGTGCTTTTGGTGTTGCTGTTTTTTGGATTGGTGCGGGTGCTTCAGTGGAGACCACGCGCACTTTTTCTTCAAAAAAACCAGAAGGCTGGTACGCACACCCACTAAGCAAAAGCAAAGACACTACCCCGATGATTGTTCGCATTTTTTCCCTTTTTTATGGAAGCTTACCATATTTCTTTTAAGGGCTTTTTGATTATGATGGTTTACCAAAATAAAAAGCGGGGCACATGTTAAAACACTGGTTTTTTAACCAAAAAATTAACACTATCATTGTTTTGGCCCTGATTGCCACCTTGCTTTTGACGATTATGCTTAGCGCATTTTTGCTCTTTAGTATGCAACACAAAGAGTACCAAAACATCCTCAAAAATGACCACCAAAATACCGCTTCACTACTTGCAGCAAGTCTGCAATTCCCACTTTCTCATGGTTCTGCAAAAATGACAGAAGAAGTCATTGACGCTTTTTTAAAGGATGAGCGGGTTGTTGGAATCACTGTTTGGAACACAAAAGACGCCCATCCTCTTTACCACACCCTCGTACCCAAGCGGGTAAAAGGCACCATCCAAACCCTAACCCTTCCTATCATGGTTAATGGCAAACGCGCAGGGGAAGTCTCTTTGAAATTTTCTTCTGTGTTTATCGACAAAGAGCTTCGCGAACTTTTTTGGGCCAATACAACCTATTTTTTCATGCAGTTTCTGGTGAGCCTCTTGTTGCTACTTTTGGTCTTTTATTTTAAAATCACCAAGCCACTTCAGCAGCTCATGTCGTTTGTCCACGCCATCGGCGATTACCCCATCAATGGCCGTCAGTTATGGCCTTACGAGGATGAGATTAGCAAAATTGGTCGGGCTTTTGAAAAAGCAAAACACACCATCAGTACGGTTTCTATGCGCGACCCACAAACGGGCATCTACAACCACTACATGCTCACCAAGCTCTTGCAAAACCTCTTTGCCCAAGCGCGCCAAACCAAAACACCCCTTGCGCTTATTTTAATCGAAGTCACAAACTTCAAACAAGTCAACGAACACCACGGGCACCTCAAAGGCGACGCGCTTTTGCTAGGCATCACTCAAGACATTGCTCGTCTGAAAAAACCAGAGTATTATCTGGGGCGCTGGGGCGGAAGCACCCTCATGCTTCTTTGTCCTCACGAAAATTGCAGTAGCGTCGAACCCTTTGCAGGGGCTTTACACCACCACTTTGAGCGAACGCTTTATGCGGGCAAAATGAGTGCCTCATGCGCCTTTGGTATTGCCCACCTTCTTCTTGAAGATGAAAGTGTTGAAGAACTTGTAAGACGAGCAAACCTTGCTATCAAAAAGGCCCGAACCAGCCAATACAGCCCCATCATCACTGAACTTTAATCAAGGGTTTTCGTGGCATAATGCGCCCCAAAAAAAGGAAATCCTCATGCAACCACTCCACCAAGAACAATTTGCAAGCGACAACTACTCAGGCGCTTGTCCCGAGGTGCTTCATGCTCTCAATGAGACCAACCAAGGCTACGCTAGGGCCTATGGCGATGATGTTTACACCAAAGCCGCGGCCGATGGACTGCGCGCGCTTTTTGGCGTTCCTTGCGAAGTCTTTTTCGTTTTTAATGGCACGGCAGCCAACTCTTTGGCATTAGCCTCCTTGTGCCAATCCTACCACAGCGTCGTGTGCCATGAACTTTCTCACATTGAAACCGACGAGTGCGGAGCGCCCCAGTTTTTTTCCAACGGCATGAAGCTTTTACTCTCCAAAGAGGGTGATGGCAAAATCACGCCCGCATCCATCACGCGCCTTGTCACCAAACGCACCGACTTGCATTACCCTAAACCCAAAGTCGTCTCTTTGACCCAATCCACCGAAACGGGCATGGTCTATTCCCTCGAAGAGTTGCGTGCCATCAAAGCGTGTGCTAAAACCCACGGGCTAAAATTGCACATCGACGGCGCGCGCCTTGCTAATGCGCTGGCTTCTTTACATGTAAGCCCCAAAACCTTTGTGGAAGAGAGCGGCGTAGACGTGCTGAGCTTTGGCGGGACGAAAAACGGGATGTTTTTAGGGGAAGCGGTGGTGTTTTTCGACAAGGCATTGGCAGAAGATTTTGAGTACCGTTGCAAACAAGCAGGGCAGCTTGCTTCCAAAATGCGCTACATTTCCGCCCAGTGGCTCGGGCTTTTGAAAGATGACGTGTGGCTTAAAAATGCCCGCCACGCCAATGCCATGGCAGCGTATTTTTCAGAAACTGTGGCACGGATTGAGGGAGTGAAGCTACTATTCCCCACCCAATCTAATGCCGTTTTTATCGAACTAGACCCAAAGCGCATCGAGAAGTTAGCGCAGGAGGGATGGTTGTTTTACACGTTCATTGGGACGGGCGGTGTACGGTTTGTCTTTTCATGGGATGCTACCAAGGCACGCGTGGACGCACTCATCGAAACAATCAAGAAGGGGTAAATCCCCTTCTTTACATGTAAGACTTAATCAACTGCACCAAAGGCTCGTAACCAAAGCGCTCCAAAGGCGTGCCGTTAACAAAAAAGCTGGGAGTTTTACTCACGCCTAACGCCTTTCCATCAGCAACGTCCTGGGCAATAATAGCCTGAATTTTAGGGTCTTTCATGGCTTCTTTTAACGCCACGATATCAACCCCTGCTTGCTCAAGCACAGGCCATGCACGCTCGGGAAAAACACGGTGATTGAAAACCCACGTCTGCTGACTTGCAAGCAAGGCGCTCAAAGCCTCCCAGTATTTTCCTTGGGCTTTTGCCGCCTCTATCATTTGTACAACTGTTTCTGAACCCTCATGAAAGGGGGCATACCGAAGCACCAAGCGGAGCTTGCCACCATACTCTTTGACAAGTGCTTTGGTCAAAGGGGAAAACTGTGCACACGTGCCACACGCAGGGTCAAAAAACTCTACCAGTGTCACCTTGGCATCACTTGGCCCTAACGTAGGAGCGTAGGAAGGCATTAGGCGCGCTTGTTGCTCCTTGCTCATAGTTGGCGCACTTTGGCTCGCTTGGTATTGTTTTGCTGCAAACATAAAAGCCACTATCAAAAGCACTACACTCGCCACAACAAGTAGACGTTGATTCATCGAGAAACCCTCCTTAAATAAAGCACTATTGCTCCAATAATCAAACTAAACCCTGCAAGCGAGAGCACAGGAATGCTGACAAACCCAAACCATTCGATGTATTTGACAGAGCATGGCACCCCTTGAGAGCAAGGCACTGCCTCCTCACTGATAATCCCAGCGTGCAACAAAGTGTGATAAGCCGCCATCACCCACCCAGAGAGCGCGATGGGCAAAGCAATTTTTGCTGATGCTGTGGCTTCTTTGGTTAGTAATCCTTGCCCCAAAATAAAAACAAGCGGATACATCGCAATACGCTGATACCAACACAGTGTGCAAGGAATAAACGCCATCACTTCGCTAAAAAAAAGGCTTCCGAGAGTTGAAACCGTGGCCACAAGCCACGCAAAAAAGAGAAAGAGGTGAAGTTTTTTCGCCACAAAAAATCCTTTTTGAAAATCTAAAACAAGGCGTAACTATAACAATACCAACTTAACGAATGATAAATAGAAAGCTTTTTTTCGTCTTTTTGGATAATGAAGGTTATTTTTTGCGCTCCTTAGCACCCAGCTCACGCGCAGAAACGATAGCATCAAGGCCGTAACGCGAGCGGATTTGATGCATCGAGGCTTCAATAGACCGGCGTTTTTGGTCTTCACAAAAATCAAGCAACGAAACACTCTGTCCATGGTGCTCTAAAAAATGGCTGACACTTAGGCCTAGAAAATTCACCTTATTTTGCTTACATGTATCGGTTTGATCAAAAAGTGCTAAGGCGCGTTGGCGCAAAAATGCTTCACTAAAAAAACGGTGTTGGGTGCACCGCTGGGTGATTTTTTTTCCGTGTTCGTAGCGAAGAGTTACGGAAAAAGTTGCGGGATGCACACCAGACTTGACCACCAAAAACGCGATGTGACGCACCAGCACCACCACACGACGGTGCAACTCTTCCCGCGATACGATGGGGTCAAAGGTGCGCGAAAGCCCGATGGATTTGCGCTGTTTAGATACCTCAACCACCTCTTTGTCTTCTCCTGCAATCTTTCGCCACAACTGCTTCGCGCCCTCCCCCCACTGCCAAAACAGATGCTTTGCCTCGTAGGCTTGGCCAAGGGTTTGGATGCCGTGTTTGTGGAGTTTTTCTTGGGTGCTTTTTCCGATGCCGGGGAAATGTTCGATGGGTTTGGATGCGATAAACGCAGCGATGGTTTCACGGGGTACGTAACGGATGCCATCGGGCTTGGCGGCATTGGTAGCAAGATTGGCAATCCACTTAGCAGAAGAGATGCCGATGGAAACGGGAAGTCCCAAGGTTTGCGTGATAGTGTGCTTTACATGTAAAGCAAAGGCTTCAGGAATTTGGGCCTCGTTCATGCCTGAAATATCGCAAAAAAACTCATCAATACTGCACTGTTCTACCGTGGGCATGAGGGTTTGAAGTAAAGCGAACAATTGATCGGAAAGGGCGCGGTAATACCCATGGTCTGGCGGAAGGATGGTAAGCGCGGGGCAAAAACGCAGAGCTTCTACGATGCTCATGCCCGTTTTT
>NZ_JAFHKK010000042.1 GCF_016937535.1 Sulfurospirillum tamanense
CATGGCCTCTACGTCTTTGTCTGTGAGGTTTACATGTAAAGCGCGCGCCGCACGGGCGGTTTCTTGCATGAGGCCAAGGACGAGTTGGCTGAGTTTGGGGTGGTGGGTAATGGTGCCTGTTTTGACTTCCAAAAGGGCACACAAGGCGTTGACACCGTTGTTGATGAGAAGTTTTTTCCACAATTCTTTTTGGATCTCTTCTGTTTTTTCCACCCGTACACCCGCTTGTGTAAATGCCACGCCCAAAGCCTCTGTAAACACGTCTGCTTTGGCTGTTTTTTCCATAGGGCCGATGACAATCTGCGCGTCTCCTAGCGCCTCTACGTGGCCTGGAGAGACGATATGTGCGCTTAGTTTTACGGTCAGTCCGCCGATGACGTGCTGGCTTCCTAGGGCTTGGCACAACACGGTTTCATTCTCGACGCCGTTTTGCAACGAAACCACAAAAGGCGTGGACGAAGCGGTGCTAAACCACCCTTGAAGGGCATGAGCGATGGGTTGGGTTTCCATGGATTTAGCCAAAAGAATGAGCCCGTCGTACGTACGGATGTCTTCCTTACACAAGCCTTGCAAGTCAGTAGCGTGGACGGCTTGGGCGAAAGTAAGGCGAGGATGGCTTACATGTAAGCCGTGTTGTTGCATGGCTTCAAGGTGCGCGCCCCTGGCGACAAAGGTCACTTCATGCCCCGCGTTTGCCAATGCCGCACCAAAATACCCGCCAATACCTCCCGCGCCGATGATGGCTAGTTTCATCCTCTCTCCTTACATGTAAACAGTATGGTATTTTACGCAAAAACCCTTGAAAAAGCCCAAATCTCCCAAGTGCTTTATGTTACAATACACCCCAAAAACACCTTCAAAGGAAGAAAAATGTCCATCACAAAAACCGTAACGTTTATTGCAAAAGAAGGCCATGAGGCCGAGCTTCGCGCACTTTTAACTATGATGGTCGCGCCCTCAAAAGCCGAAAAAGGGTGTGCGCTTTATGATATCTTTGAATACAAAAACGCGCCGGAAAAATTCCTCGTCATCGAATCATGGGAAGACGAAGCGGCTCTTGATGGACACAAAGCTTCAGCTCATTATGCGGAGTATAAAGCCAATTTTGAACCCCATTGCGCGTTTAAATCCTCGGATGATTTGGATTTTCTATGAAAAGTCTTTGGGACGAACGCACGGCACCAAGTGCCCACGACCCTCTAGCCCTGCGCGTGTACACGTCCAACCTCTTGGGTCAAAGCGACGCTTTAGTGTTGCATGGCGGGGGTAATACCTCGGTCAAAATCACGGATAATTCCATGCCGATGCTTTATGTCAAGGGCAGTGGATGGGACTTGGTGAGCATCCAAAAAGAGGGCTTTGCGCCTGTAAAACTTGCTCCCTTGCTTGCCTTGGCCCAGCGCGAGAGCCTTAGCGACACCGACATGGTCGCGGCCCAGCGCGCGGCCATGAGCGACCCTAGTGCGCCAAACCCTTCGGTGGAAGCCATCTTGCACGCGCTCATCCCCTTTGCCTACGTGGACCACACCCACGCCGATGCGGTGGTCACGATTTCTAATTCCCAAAATGGCGAGGCGCACATCAAAGCACTTTATCCTGATTTTTTGATTTTGCCTTACGTGATGCCTGGATTTCTACTGGCGCGCGAGATTTACCTGCACACGCAAACCCTTGATTGGTCTACATGTAAGGGGATTATCTTGCACCACCACGGGATTTTTACCTTTGGGGATGATGCCAAAGAGGCTTATGAAAAGATGATTGATGCGGTGAGCATTGCGGAAGAATTTTTAGCACACCATGCCCCGCTTGCTACGCCCGTGCAAATGCCTACGCGCACGTTTGATGTTGCCTTGTTGTGCCAAGAAGTTCAAACACGCAAGGGCCACCCTGTGGAAATGGTGCTCAATCAATCGCCCCTAGCACTCACGTATGCGAGCAATCTTGCCCTTACATGTAAGGGTGTTTTGACGCCTGAGCACATCATCCGCACCAAGCGCACGCCGTTGGTGTTGGGCCAAGGCGAAGCGCTAAAACCTGCCTTAGAGGCGTATGAAGCGGCGTATCTGGCCTATTTTGCCCGCTATGCCAAAGAAGAAATCTGCCTCAATACTGCGCCAAATTACGCGGTAATCGAGGGCTTTGGGGTGGTGAGTTTTGGCAAAAATGCCAAAGAAGCCCAGATTATCGACGACATCATTTCCCATACCATGGAAGCGGTGTTACGCGCGGAAGCCTTGGGCGGGTACGTGAGCATCGACGAAGCCCAAAGCTTTGGGATGGAGTATTGGGAACTTGAACAAGCCAAAATGAGGAAAGCATGAACCACCTTTTAGCCATTGATGCGGGGACAGGCAGTGTGCGCGCGGTGTTGTTTGACACGGACGGAAACCAGTGCGCCTTTGCAAGCCGCGAATGGACGCACGCCCAAGAAGCCAACGTACCCTTTAGTATGGGCTTTGACTGCGCGGTCAATTGGGAGCTTGTTAAGGCGTGCATCCAAGAAGTCCTTGCCAAGACCAAGGTCGCGCCCGAATCCATTTTGGGCGTGAGTGCGACGAGTATGCGTGAGGGAATCGTCCTGTATGATGCACAGGGCAAAGAGCTGTGGGCGGTGGCCAACGTGGACGCGCGGGCAGGCGAAGAAGTGCGCCTCTTGCACGCACAAGGGGTCGAAGAAGCTTTTTACGCCCAGTCGGGCCAAACCTTTGCCCTAGGCGCTATGCCGCGCCTCTTGTGGCTCAAAACCCATCAGCCTGACACTTACGCCAAGGTCGCGCACCTGTCGATGCTAAGCGATTGGGTGCTGTACAAGCTGTGTGGCGTGCTAGCCAGTGAGCCAAGCAACGCGGGCACGAGTGGGATTTTTTCCCTCCAAAAACGCACATGGGAACCCGCCATGATGGCAAAAGTGGGGTTAAAAGAGGACATCTTTCCGCCTTGCTATGAAACGGGTACGGTTTTAGCATGTGTTAGTCCCGAAGCGGCGCGCCAAACAGGCTTACATGTAAGCACCAAAGTTGTCTTAGGCGGTGGGGATGTGCAGCTTGGCAGTGCGGGGCTTGGGGTCGTGAACAAAGGCGACGCCGCCGTGCTTGGAGGGTCATTTTGGCAACAAGTCGTAAACATCGACGCCACCACGCCACCGCCAAAAAGCATGGAAATCCGCGTCAACCCTCACGTCATCTGTGGCCAGTCGCAAGCAGAGGGTATCACCTTTTTTAGTGGCCTCGTGATGCGTTGGTTTCGGGATGTATTTTGCCAAGAAGAAGTGGCGCAAGCACAGCGTAACGGCGAAGACGTGTACACACTCTTGGAACGCCAAGCCATGGAAGTACCCGTGGGGTCTCATGGGATTTTGCCTATCTTTTCGGACACCATGAAATACGGGCGTTGGTACCATGCGAGTCCGAGTTTTTTAAACCTTTCTTTGAACGCTTCTGTGTGCAACAAACCTGCGATGTTTCGCGCCCTCCAAGAAAACGCGTGCATCGTTTCCAAACTCAACCTTGCCAAAATCGAAGCCTTCACAGGCCTTACATGTAAGGCACTCGTTTTTGCAGGAGGAGCTAGTAAAGGCATCCTTTGGCCTCAAATGTTAGCCGATGTGACGGGCTTAACCGTACGCATTCCCAAAGTCACCGAAGCCACAGCCTTGGGTGCTGCAATGGCGGCGGCGGTAGGATGTGGACTGTTTTCGACCCTCCAAGACGCGGCACACGCGTGGGTAGAATGGGCGCGCGAATACACGCCCAACAAGGAAAACCACCACGCCTACTGCGCCGTCCAAGAGCGGTGGGAGAAGGCGTACGCTAAACAAGTGGAACTTGTAGATGAAAATATCACCACGTCTATGTGGAAAGCCCCAGGAGTGTAAATGTATTTGACCAACGAAAACGAACACGATTACCGCTACGGCACCCACGGCCCCAAATACCTCACCCAAGGGCCTGCGGTGGACATGGGTGTGGTTGTCATTGGCGTGGGAGAGTCTCATCCGTGCCATAAACACACCCGCCAAGAAGAGTCTTTTTTGGTGTTAGAGGGCGAGTGTAGCGTGTATGTGGATGGTGAAAAAGTGCGCATTAAGCAAGGGGATTATTTGCAGTGCGCTGTGGGAGAAGCCCATATGTTTGTGAACGAAAGTAGCGCACCTTTTAAGGCGGTTTTTGTTAAGGCTCCCCATTTGGAAGAGAAGGATTCGGTGTACATCGACTGGAAGCCAGGGGAGGCGTTTGTGCGAAGCTAAACTTTAAGTGAGCTTATTGTCTATTTTTTCATCACTTCTTTCAGTGAAACATGGGATGTGATAACGCATAATAACCCGAAGAAACGGTAGAAAGGGCAAGTATTATGCGCACTTTAACTGTAAAATTTTTTATAACTCTTTTTTTATTAACCCTGTGTGCGCAAGAAGGGTTTGCTAAAACAACACCAGAGCGCATTGATCTTGGGCATGGGGCTTGGGAATACCGCTGGGGCGATTCTCCCTTTGAAGAGGGGGTGCCTGTGTGGACAAAAGGGCAAGAAAGAGCCTCGTGGCAAGCCATCGCTTTTCCGAGCAATCCGCCCGATCGCCATGGCCAGACCAACGTATGGTACCGCATTCCTTTGCCTCAGGCCCTCCCTTATGATCCCACACTTTATATCTTTAGTATTGATTTGATTGCAGAATTTTACCTCGATGGGCAAAAAATTTATCAGTATGGCACCTTTGACGCCACAGGCAAGGGTAAATTTATCGGTTGGCCGTGGCACATGATTAGTTTACCCAAGGATGCAGGTGGCAAGCAGTTGTATGTGCGAGTCTACTCGGATTACCCAGACATTGGGCTTTGGGGCGAGGCGGTGATTGCAAGCAAGTCTAGCCATATTCTTAACATGTTTAGAGGTGATTTTTTTCGTATTAGTATTGGCTCGGTGGCACTGTTTGTGGGGGTTTTGTTTTTGGCGGGCTGTGTGTTGCGGTTTAGTAATCTTGAAACCTTCTTGCTGAGTTCTTTGTTTTTGACCCAAGGGCTGGATTTGATGCTTTCTGCTAAAAGCATTCAGTTTTTCTTCCAATACCCTTTGCTTGAGCGCTACCTTATGAGTTTTAACTATTTTTTCTTTCCTGTGGGGATGGCGGCATTTTTGGAGCGCATTGCAGGGGTGGGTCCCTTTGGACTTGTGCGACGCATTTGGCAGGCGCATTTAGCCTTCCTTGTGGTGGCTATTGGTGGCGCACTTGCGGGGCTTTTCAATCTCTCTTCTACTTACCCCGCATTCGATTACATGTATTACTTTTTTAGTTTACCTATTTTGACGCTTTGGGCCATTAGGGCGGCCCTAAGAGAGCCCCAAGAGATGCGTGTTGTTGCCACTGGATTGTTGGTTGTCTCGGGGTATTGGGCGTACAGTTCCCTTGTTTCGTGGGGGATTATCGCATGGACGGAGCCCGAACAGCATCTTGTGATGTTTGTCTGTTTGTGTCTGTTTGGGTATGTGGTGATTCGACGATTGTTACATGTAGAGGATTTAAAAAAGGCCAATGCACAACTTAGCCTTGCCAATGCACAACTTAATCACATGCAGCAAAACCTAAAACGCCTCGCCATGACAGACCATCTCACAGGGGTGTTTAATCGAAAAAAACTTGATGAAATGCTTCGCTATGAGCGTTTGCGTGCAGAGCGTGACAATGGGATTTTTGGAGTGATTTTGCTAGATATTGATGATTTTAAAAAGGTTAACGATACCTTTGGACACCAAGTGGGAGATGAGGTGCTTATCAAATTTGGAAAATTACTTCAATCTTCGGTGCGCGCTGTAGATACGGTGGGGCGCTGGGGTGGAGAGGAGTTTTTGATTATTTGCCCTCAAACCGATGCCGAGGGCCTAGAGCACTTAGCACAATCTTTGTGTCGGCAGGTTGGTGAAACATTTTTTGCAGAGGCAGGGCACCAAACAGCCAGTTTCGGGTTGGCTATTTTTCAAAAAGAAGAGACCGTAGATAACCTCATCATGCGCGCAGATAAGGCGCTGTACGTGGCAAAATCAGAGGGAAAAAATAAAGTGGTTTTATTGTGAAAGATTGGTTGCGGGAGACGGATTTGAACCGCCGACCTTTGGGTTATGAGCCCAACGAGCTACCGGACTGCTCTATCCCGCGACACGGTAAAGGGGAAGTGGATGGGGTAGAGGGATTCGAACCCCCGAATGACTGGACCAAAACCAGTTGCCTTACCGCTTGGCTATACCCCAGCAAACGGCAATATTCGGAATAATTGGTTGCGGGAGACGGATTTGAACCGCCGACCTTCGGGTTATGAGCCCGACGAGCTACCGGACTGCTCTATCCCGCGACCTGTCAGCTGAGAAATGGATGGGGTAGAGGGATTCGAACCCCCGAATGACTGGACCAAAACCAGTTGCCTTACCGCTTGGCTATACCCCAACCGTCCAAAGTTGAGGGTGAAATTATAATGATTTTAGATTGGTTTGTCAAGGAGTTTTTGCTACAATGCGCCTAAAATAAGAATAAAGGAACAATATGACACCATTAGAGCGAGTAAAGCGCGCCATAGAAGATATGAAACAAGGCAAAATGGTGATGATGGTGGATGATGAAGATAGAGAAAACGAGGGCGATTTGGTTTATGCTTCGGTGTTTTCTACGCCCCAAAAAGTCAATTTTATGGCTTCTCATGCTAAGGGACTTATTTGCGTGGCGCTTTCAAAGGCGATTGCTACACGCCTCAACCTAGCGCCCATGGTTAAAGAAAATGATTCTTCCTATGAGACAGCTTTTACGGTTTCGGTAGATGCGCGCGAGGCAAGCACGGGCATTTCGGCGGGAGAGCGCGACATGACCATCAAGCTTTTGGCGGACTACAGCACCAAGCCTTCAGATTTGGTGCGCCCAGGGCATATCTTTCCGCTCATTGCCAAAGAAGGCGGGGCATTAGTGCGCACGGGCCACACGGAAGGTTCGGTGGATTTGTGCCGTTTGGCGGGTCTTGTGGAGTCTGCGGTGATTTGTGAAGTCATGAAGGAAGATGGCACCATGGCGCGTCGTCCTGATTTGGATGTTTTTTGTGAAACTCACGACATGAACATCGTTTACATTTCTGACATTGTTGAGTACCGCATGATGCACGAGTCGCTGGTGCGCGTGATTGCTGAGTCTAACACAGAATTTTTAGGCGCAAAAGCCAGACGGTACGATTTTGTAGACCACCGCGACAACCACCATGTGGCGTACGCGTTTGGGAAACCGCAAAAAACTTCGGCAGTGAAATTTCACAACGTCATGCCTGACATCGAACTGCTCGCTACACCTCGTAAGTTTGACGGCCTCATGAACGCCATCGATCACCTTAAAGAGTACGGCGGGGTGTTGGTGTTTTTAGGAAGCCAAGAAAACCCCAATGTTCAGATGCGCGAATACGGCATCGGAGCGCAGATTGTGAAGCATTTGGGTGTGGAAGAAATCGAGCTTCTCACTACCACTAAAGGCAAGGAGTTTGTGGGTATCAGCGGATTTGGGTTGCATGTAACCCGTCAAATTGATTTTGAGGGTAATGAATAGCCTTCATGGTTAAGTAAAAATACTTTTTTGTCTACCCCGCTGGCATAGCCCACGAGAGAGCCGCTAGCGCCGATGACGCGATGGCAAGGGATAAGAATCGCGATAGGGTTTTTGTTGTTTGCTCCGCCTACGGCGCGTACGGCTTTGGGGTTGCCAATGCGCGCGGCGATGGTTTTGTAGCTCACGCACTCCCCATAAGGAATCTCTTGTAACGCACCCCACACGGCCCGTTGAAACAGGGTGCCCTTTTGGGGCTCGCACGGAACACTAAAAACACGCCGTTTTCCTGCAAAATACTCTTGCAACTCCTCGTAAGCTTGGGCTAAAACAGGGTCATCCAAGCCTCCAAGGTCGGTAGTTTGGGGCGGAAGAAAAGAGAGGGTTGTGATGGCGTGGGTGTTGGAGGAGAGGCCAAGGGTTCCCAAAGGGCTTTGAAAGACAATCTGGGGCATGATACGTCCTTTTTTGGGGAAGTATAGCACGTTCACTATAAGGAATACAACAATGAAAAAACGATGGATTTTAGGCGGGGCAGCAGCCCTTGCTGTGGTGGTTGCTTTTGGGGCCAATGTGGCGGCCGCTTCGCGCGTGCAGCATGAGATTAGCACAGAACTTACAGAAAACAAGATTAGCCACGAGAGCGTTACATGTAAAGGGATTTATCCTGATTTTACGTGTGCGGTTTCGCAAGTGCGCTATGAGGGTGTTGGCATTAGAAAAATAACGGTTTCTGGCATCGAAAGCCTTGATAAAATGCACCGCCAAGTGGACGGAAAGCATGGGTTTGGGATGGAGATAGAAGGGGTAAAAGTCGAAGATTTTAACCAACCGTGGGTGTTTATGCTCAACCTTTTAAGCAGTGGCGCCTTTGCCCAAAGCTGGCCGTTGATGGAGGCTTTTGTGTTTAATGATGCGGGGAAGATTTCCCTTTCGGGTAAGGCTGTACTGAAAGAGGGGAACCTCAGTGCGGTGGAAGATTTTAGCATGATACTGCACAACAGCTTTGGTGCGGCACAGATGGGATTTAGTGCATTTTATGCCCAAGAAACCCCTCGTTTTACGCGCTTTGATGCGTCGTTGAGTCTTGTGGATTTGCGTGAAGTAGTGGAGGCGTTTTACCGTTTGATGGAAAATCCCGAGGCGACTAAAACGGAGATTGATGAGGCTTTTAACGCGTTTAAAACAGATACTTTGGTGGAAATTCGTGAGGAAATTGCTCTAAGTGAAGACCCTGTGGTGCGTGATGTTCTTGTGGCACTTGAGCAAGTATTGAGCGAAAAAAGCAAGCGCATTTCCCTGCGTGTGGTGACTAAAAATACCCAAGGCCTCGACCTCAATGCGCTCTCTTTGGCGAGCCAAGAGCAACTTGATGTGGTGATTAGTAACTAGGAGTTTTCATGACACCTGCGGTTGATGTGGCCAAAAAAGCCAAGGTGGCCTACACGCTCCACGAATACACCCGCGACCCCAAAGCCCCTTCGTATGGGCTTGAGGCGGCACAGTTGTTGGGTGTGGCGGGCGCGCGGGTGCTTAAAACGTTGATGGTAGCTTTGGAGGGCAAAGGGTTTGCCATCGGCATCGTTCCTGTGGAAAAACAGTTAAGCTTAAAACAAATCGCCAAAGCCGCAGGAGCCAAAAAAGCCGTGATGGCAGACAAAGACGACGTGGCGCGCGTCTCAGGCTACGTGCTTGGGGGCGTGAGTCCCCTGGGGCAGAAAAAACAGCTCAAAACTTTCATCGACACTTCCGCACTCAATCAAGAGACCATCTTTGTCAGCGCAGGACGGCGCGGTCTTGAGATAGAGCTGGCTCCTAAAACACTCCAAACCCTCACCCGTGCCGTGTTTGCTCCTATCGCCCAAGGGGATTAAGGCAAAAGTGTAGCAATTCTTACCTTCGTTGTTTTTTGGCTACAATAATCCGATACATCCAAGCCCTGCACGGCTTATTTTTTGACACACTGGGCACGAATGAGGTGTTTTTCATCGCGCGTTGTCTGAGAAAAATTAGATTTTTTTTAAGTAAGTATTTTAGTTAAAATCTATAAAATAAAAAACTTTACCAAAAGGGAGAGGCGCGTTGTTTGAAATGTGGCTAGCTTTTGCATTGGTGTTGTTCGGGGCACTTTTTTTGTTTCTCGCACTTAGCCCTATTTACCGTGTTGTGGGCGAACTTTCTGATGAACATCTTAAGCTTCAGTGGAGGCTTTTGGGACTTTTAGTTGGAGTGTTTATCGTTAGCTATGGCATCTATGCCTTTGATATTTTTATGCATCCGCCTGGACTTTTGGTGCCTTTGATTTTCTTTTTTGGCGGTTTATTTGTGGTGATGGTGGCTTTTTTGGCCGAAAAAACCGCTAAAGATTTGAAAAAAATCTCAACCCTTGAACAAGAAAACATCACTGACCCGCTCATGAAAATCCACAATCGCCGCTTTTTTGAGGGCTCTCTTAAGGAAGCAGTCAAGCGGTGCTATTTGCAGCCTTCTTGTGTGCTTTCGTTGCTGATGATAGACGTGGACCACTTTAAACTTCTCAACGACACCCATGGGCATCAAAAAGGGGACGAGGTGCTTGTGGCGCTTGCGGGGCTTTTGCAAGGGCTTGCGCGAAAGTCTGATGTGGTGGCGCGTTATGGAGGCGAGGAAGTGTGCATCATCGCCTCAGGAGCGAACGAGGACGAAGCGGTGTTGTTGGCCGAGCGCATCCGTGAAAAAGTCGCTCAAAGTACGGCAGGGCTTTGTTTTGGGGCTAAAGAAACCGCATGTGTTACCGTAAGTATTGGGGTGGCCACGTGGCGTGAAGGGGAGAGCGCGGGGCAATTGCTCAAACGCGCGGACAAGGCACTTTACCAAGCCAAAGCCAACGGTCGCAACTGTGTAGTCCACGCCGATGCGTGTGTGGGTTGATGCGGTTACTGCATTTTTCCGACACGCACTTGGGGTTTAATGACCTTGAAGTGCTCAATGCTCAGAACATCAACCAGCGGGAAGCAGATTTTTACGATGCGTTTGAACAAGTTGTAGCACAGATTGAGGCGCTTAGGCCAGATTTCATCCTCCACACGGGCGACCTTTTTCACCGTTCATCTCCTAGTAACCGTGCCATCACTTTTGCGCTAGAACAGTTCAAAATCATCGACAGTTTGGGGATTCCTTGTGTGATGATTGCGGGCAATCACTCTACGCCCCGTACCAACCTAAGCTCCCCCATTCTGAAAATCTTTGAAAATTTTAAAAACATCCACGTGG
Organism: Sulfurospirillum tamanense; assembly: GCF_016937535.1. Lineage (NCBI taxonomy): Bacteria > Pseudomonadati > Campylobacterota > Epsilonproteobacteria > Campylobacterales > Sulfurospirillaceae > Sulfurospirillum > Sulfurospirillum tamanense. The sequence continues at coordinate 10,820 of NZ_JAFHKK010000042.1, forward strand.
CATACAGCCAAGCGTATGAGAAGTTTGCTTTTGAAGAGGTAGTGTTCCACGCGCTACCTCACATGAATGACGAGACAAAAGCCCTCTCGCAGATAGAACGTTGCGAGCAAAACATCGACCCGACCAAGCGCAACATCATGTTGCTCCACTGTTCTGTGGGCGCGCACTACCTCATGGCGGAGTTTGGCGAGTGGGTGTACCCGCGCGAGAAAGAGGCTCTTTTTGCACAGATGGACTACGTCGCCCTTGGGCATTGGCACGGCTTTGGCAAGGTGGGCAAGCATGAGAATGTGTACTACGCAGGTTCGAGCGAGCGGACGAGCCTAAACGACAAGCGCAACTCCAAAGGCTTCGCCCTCGTGGAGCTTGGCGAGGCGTTACACGTAGAGTACCACGAGATAGCCATTCGCCCCATCAAAACCTATGAGATTGATTGCGAGGACTTTGAAAGTGCAGTTGCGGCTTTACATGTAAAGGATGTAAAAGATGCGCTTGTGGAGGTCAAACTGACCAATCTCACGGCGTTGCAGTCCATCGACATCCAAACCCGTGACATCAAAAACCTCTTTGAGGGTGCCTTACATGTAAGCATCAAGCGCGAGTTCAAAGGCACCTCAAACGACACGGGACTAGGCGACATCGAAGCCCTCTCGTTGGAAGCGTACTTTTTAGAACACATCAAAGAAGAGAGCAGCGACGCAGAGTTTGCGCGACTCAAAGACAAAATCCAAGGCTTGTTTAGTAGCTATGAAGAGGTGAGCGATGAATCTGCTTAAACTCCACCTTGAAAACTTCAAACGCTACACTTCCTTTGACATCGAGTTTGGCGAGGGGCTTATCGGCATCATCGGGAAAAATGGCAGTGGCAAATCGACCCTTTTTGAAGCCATTCTTTTTGCGCTGTATGGCGAGGCGAAAAAAAGAGGCAGTAAGGATTTGCTACGAAACGCTAGTGCTAGTGAGAAAGATGCCGTTTTAGTCGAACTGGAGTTTGAGTTTGAAGGCACGGCGTACAGAGTCGTGCGTGAGTTTCGTGGCAAAACACTGAGTGCCAATGCCAAGCTGTACAAAAACGAAGAGCTGACCACCAGTGGTGCCAAAGAGGTCACGACGGCTATCATCAAGCTAACCAAGATGAGTAAAGAGGCGTTTTTACATACCCTTTTCGCTTCTCAAAAGGAACTTACCAGCCTCAGCACACTAAAAAATGAAGATCGAAAAAAGATGATACGCCGCCTTTTAGGGCTTGAAAAGATAGACTTTGTGGAAAATGAACTCATTGAAAAAAGCAGGGAACTCAAACGCGACATCGCCGCAAGTGCGGAATTTCTCCTGGGCGAAGAAGAGTTAAAGAGTAAAACAGCGTTGATAAAAGAAACTACCGCCATAAAACAAGCCTTTGAAAAAGAGGTAAAAACCAAATCAACGGAACTAGAAACCACCAAAAAACAAGAGTTACATGTAAGGCAAGAACTCGAAGTA
>NZ_JAFHKK010000043.1 GCF_016937535.1 Sulfurospirillum tamanense
TAGAAACTGGTTTAAAATCAGATTTAACTTCCTCAAGATGTCTTTTATATTGAGGCGTACCAATTCCATCTTTTGGAAATATAATTTTATCTTTCTTTATAAGTTCTAACATTTTTGACTCTATTGTTCGCCAAACTCTATTTGGGTTACATTTATAGACTAAATTAGTTTTTGGATCAGTAATATCGTAATATAAATTTGGTCTTTCAACTGCTGTTTTATTACATGTTAAATCACCGCTTGTCCATGCACCTCTAATATCATTATCAGGATTTTTATAGTTAGAAAAATGTTTTTTAACACCAATGAATTTGAATTTACTGCTAGAAGAATAAGCAAGAACATATTCATGATCTATGGATGAAAAATTAACAGAGTCATTTGTTCCACTTCTCTTTTTCCAAACAAAATTTGCTATGAAATTTTCTCTTCCAAAAATTTCATCCATCAAGACCTTTAAATAGGCTTGTTCATTGTCATCTATACTCACAAAAATTACGCCATCATCTTTCAATAACTCTCTTGCCACTTCCAAACGATTTTTCATAAAAGTTAGCCAAGTGGAGTGATTAAAACGGTCGTTGTATTTAAATCCATCATTGCCCGTGTTGTACGGTGGGTCGATGTAAATTAGCTTGATTTGTCCTGTATATCGTTGCTTTAAACTGTGCAAAGCGAGAAGATTGTTCCCTTTTAGGATGAGGTTGTCGTCCATCGAAATTTCACTAGGGCTACTTTGCCCCACTTTGTCAAATTTTTTGATGTTGGTTAGCACTTTTGGTTCAAAGAGTCTGTCTATCTCCTCTTTGCTAATGATGGCATTGTAAAATACCTCTTTTTTGGCAACATCTTCATTGCTCATGCCACCTTCTAAAATGCAGTCTTTGTAAGGAAAAGCAAGAACAACATCATCAAATTTTTTGATGAAACTATCTTTTTTGATAAGTCCTATTTTATTGGTATAGCTTGTAAATGAGTTATCAAAATACTCTTTAGCATTGAAAAATTCATAGAGTTTATTTTGGTTGAGGATGTAAGCATCCTCGATAACTTCAAAAAAATGCTCTTTTGTTGTTTGGTTTTGAAGCAAAATAGCAATGAAAGATTTATCGAGTTTTTCGATGGCTTCAAAGATTTTACCCGTGAGAAATTCCCCCTCAAGACTTGAAAATTCTGAACCTAAAAATATCTGTTTTATTTTTTCATAGAGTGGTAATGTGGTCATTATTTTGCTCTTTTTTAAGTTTTTGAGATAAATATTTGCTACAGATGGGAATAGTAGCAAATATTTAGCGATATTTTGATTAAAGTAGCTAAATATTGATGTGTTAGAGTATTAGAGCGGGTCTGTTAATTTTGTAAATAAAAAGGCTTTACAAAATGACTCAAAGAGATATGGCTGGTTATTTGGGTGTCTCAACAGCAACTATCCGCAACTGGCGCAAGGAAAAACCCAATTTGTATAAAATCATCATGCAAGGTTTTGCGTTTGAAGAAGCGATAGAAAGTGCAAAAGAGAATTACGAGAAGCTAGAAGCCTTAAAAGAAAAAGTGAGCAAAAAATAGCCTTACATGTAAGCCGTCTTTTTCTCTGTTAAAATGTACACAAAGGGGGAGGCTACATCTCCCTTCCCTCCAAAAGCCTCAGCCAGCCTTTGGCGATGCGGTACACAAACCACACCAACGCGCCAAATATAACCGCATACCCCACCACGATAAACACCAACACAACCCCCAAAACACTCCAAAACACAAACCACCAAAAGCTACGGATTTGCCACCCGTAATGGCTCTCCAACCACGTTCCGCGCGCATCGCCTTTTTTTACATGGGCAATAATCACCCCAATAAGCGCTGTAATTCCCACAAAAAACGAAGCCGCATACAAAGCATACACAGCCGTAGCGGGGCCTTTTTGATTTTCAGGGGCATCTTTCACGTAGGGACGTTGGTCGTAGCTGTATTCCATTGGGACCTCTTTTTTTGCCAAAATTGTAACACAAAAACCGCCCCATTCTCTTATGTAAGCGCGGCTGTTTTGGCTATACTTCCCCCATGGATTTTCACACCCTTGCCCACGAGACCTTAGCCCGCTATGTTGCACGTGCCAGTGGCGCGTCCACCCTTACTCTCACCCTCGCCTTTGACCTCAAAGGCCACAGTACCATTGGCCAGTGCCGTCAAGAAAAACGGGGCCATTACCGCATCCGCCTCCACTGTGAACTGTGCGAACACTACGGCCAAACCTATCTTGAAGATGTTATTCCCCATGAACTTGCCCATGCGCTTGTCATGGAGCGCTACGGTCGCAGGGCAAAGCCCCATGGCAAAGAGTGGAAAGCCACACTTGAGCATCTTGAAGGGGGGAAAATCCCTTCCAAAAAACGCCCCAGCTACCCGCTTCTAAGAACGAAACGCACGCGCCTAACACGGCATGCCTACACGTGTGATTGTGGCAAAAAGCACCTTCTCTCAGCCATTCGTCACAACCGTATAGTGCGCAAAACCCATTGGTATAAATGCCTTACATGTAAAGGTGTCTTGCTTCCCCTAGAAACATGATTTTTTATCCTGAGTTTTTTGGTTATATTTTATTACTTCCCTATAATATTTTTACACTATAATGCTTTTATAGACCATTTCACAAAGGAGCTACCATGACATTTAAGCAAAAAATAGCGCTTTTTGTCTCTGTATTTATGACGGTGGGCTTTTTGCTTTTTGGGGCGTTTAGCTACCAAGATACCAAAACCAACTCATTGGCCCAGTTTGAAACCAACACCCTTGTCATTACCCGTTCCTTTGCCCAGTTTTTAGACCTATGGGCCATCGACAAAAAACGGGCAGCCCAAGGGGCAGCCGAAGCTTTTTCAGATATTGAAACCCTAGATTCAGAAGAAATCTACCGACGCCTTGAAGCACTTACTGCCCAAACAGGCGCTTCAGATAGCTATGTGGGAACGCGCGAAGGAGCTATGTATCTTGGCAGTAGGGCCACCCTTCCTGCTAGCTATGACCCCAGAGGGCGCCCTTGGTACAAACAAGCCCTCGAAGAGAAAAAAGCAGGCTTAACAGACACTTACATGGACGCCACCACAGGAGCACCCATCGTGACGGTTATGGCGCCCATCATGCAAGGCAACACTGTTTTAGGTGTCTTTGGTCTTGACATCACCCTTGATCAACTCATGCAAATGATTGAATCCCAACGCCTTGATGCGGGCTATGTTTCTATTATGGATGGTGTAGGCGTGCTCATTAGCGACCCTGAGCACCGCGGAAAAGACATAGCAACCCTCAACGAACCCCTTAAATCCCTCTACGCTAACTTACGAGGCACCAAAGAAGGGATTACATTTTACGAAGATAAGGGCGAAAAGATGTTCAAATCCTTTACGACTTCTGCGCAAACAGGCTGGACTCTTTCGCTAACACTGCCCGAACACGTGGCTTATGGTTTCTTGGCTGCCCAATCTCGTAGTCTTGTTATTTTGGGCATATTATTAACCCTTGTGGCAATCGGTGCAAGCATCGTAGGCGTACGGCAACTCTTGCGCCCACTTGATGGGCTTGCAAGCCATGTCAAAGCCCTTGCTAGCAATGAGGGGGATTTGCGCGGACGGCTTGATGCTTCACGCAATGACGAATTTGGACATGTTGCCAGGGATATTAATGCGTTCATAGACAAGATTCATCAGATTGTCAAAATCTCAAAATCCATCAGCGCAGAAAACTCGGCCATTAGCGAAGAGTTAAGCCAAACAGCAGGAAAGGTGGAAGACCAAGCCAACCAACAATCCCGCATCGTCAACGCAACCCAAAAAGAGGGCAAAGGGCTTGAAGCCTATCTTACGGAGTCTGTTGAAAAAGCAAGCCGTTCTGAAAAAGAGTTGGCCAACACCTTTAGCAGTTTAAGCACCGTGCGCACCAAAGTAGGCAACCTCGAAGCCACCATGCAAACAACAGCGGCTAACGAAGAAGAACTCTCTCAAAAGCTCTCAAGCGTAAGCCAAAACGCCCAAGAAGTCAAACACGTGCTTGACATCATCAAAGACATCGCCGACCAGACCAACCTTTTGGCCCTTAATGCCGCCATCGAAGCCGCGCGCGCAGGAGAACACGGGAGAGGGTTTGCCGTAGTTGCCGATGAAGTGCGAAAACTGGCCGAACGCACCCAAAGTTCCTTGTCTCAAATTGATGCGACCATCAGTGTTGTTGTACAATCCATCACAGACACAAGCACCCAAATCAACAACAACACCCAAGAGATTCACGCTCTTGCCGCAAGCTCCAAAGAGCTCCAAGGAGACATGACGCACATTGCTTCAGTGATTGAATCTGCCATCAGCGACACGTCAAAAACCATTCAAGACTACATCGGTACATCCAAGAAAGTTGGGTTCATGGTCCAAGAGATTGACGCCATCAACACCCTCACTCAAAGCAACGTCAACAGTGTCCAAGAGGTCACCCAAGCATCCAACCACCTACACTCCATGACAGAAAAGTTGAATTTGGAGTTAGCAAAATTCGTTTCCTAGGTTAAAATGGTTATTATTAAAGGATAATTATTTTCTTTTAAGATTATTTATCTATAATAACGGTATCAAAACTTAAAAAAGAGGAGTTACTCATGAACACTACCATTACATTGCTAAACCAAATTCAAGCGGACGCTCACGCCCTATACGTGAAGCTCCACAACTACCACTGGAACGTAAAAGGGATGTATTTTTACGCCATCCATAACAAAACCGAAGAGCTGTATGACAAGATGTCTGAACTCTACGATGCAACCGCGGAGCGCGCCATTCAACTTGGTGGCAAGGCCGTACTTACTGCGGGTGCTCTAGCGGCACTTACTGCTATCGAAGAAGAAAAAGGTGAAAGCTTTGATGCTAGAACGGTTCTTGGGAGTATCATCAAAGACCTTGGCTACCTCAAGGCCAAATTTCAAGAACTTGCCGCAGCAGCCGATGGTCAGGGCGACAGCACCACTGTGGCTTTAGCTGAAGGTGAAATTGCTGAACTTGAAAAAGAAATCTGGATGCTTAACGCCTCGGTAGCTTAATGTTTTAAATCAGGGGGCTTTTTGCCCCCACTCACCTTTACATGTAAGGATTGTTTTTTGTTGGCGACCTACGGCCCTGCCTTTTTACTCACCCTTTTTGCTGGACTTTCCACAGGCATCGGCGCAGGACTTGCTTTTTTTACCAAGCCCGGCGACACACGCTTTCTCTCCATTGGCATGGGGTTTTCAGCAGGCGTGATGATTTACATCTCCTTTGTTGAAATCCTTCCAAAATCACAACACGAATTTGCAGCCGTTTATGGAATACTTGGTGGCCAAACCTTGGGGTTGCTCTGCTTTTTTGGCGGTATCGCCCTTGCCTTTTTAATCGACCATTTCATCCCAGAAGACGTCAACCCCCACGAATTTAAAACCAAAAATGAAATCCGCACCCTCAAAAGCAACACCGCCGTGCTCAAACGCACAGGGGTTTTTACGGCCATTGCCATTGCTATCCACAACTTTCCTGAAGGGTTTGCTACCTTTGTTTCTGCTCTTGATAGCCTTGCTCTTGGTGTTCCCATTGCCCTTGCCATCGCTATCCACAACATTCCTGAGGGCATGGCGGTTTCTCTCCCCATCTACCATGCAACTGGAAAACGGCGCACTGCCTTTTGGTACGCTTTTGCTTCTGGCCTTGCGGAGCCTTTGGGCGCTTTGATTGGGTATTTTTTGCTCGCGCCCCTCATGGGTGAATTGACCCTTGGCATTACGTTTGGTTTTGTTGCAGGCATGATGATTTACATCTCTTTTGACGAGCTCTTGCCCTCGGCTAGGGTTTATGGCAACGCACACACTACAATCGTAGGGATTGTTTTGGGAATGTTGGTAATGGCGCTAAGCCTTATCGGCTTTGCAATGCTTTAATTCTCTAAAATCCAAAATTTATCCCCCAACTCATGGTAAAATACCCTCATCTGCCTTACATGTAAAGGGCTTACATGTAAGCATTTTTGTGCCTTTTGTTGCCAACCCCACGTTGCTAACGCAACCCAAACTTATGCAAGGAATTTCATGAGCACCATTACCGAAGAACACATTATTCAAAGCGTTCAAGACGCGCTTCAGTACATCTCCTACTACCATCCTGCTGACTTTGTCAAAGGCATGGTAACAGCCTATGAAAACGAGCCTTCACCTGCGGCTAAAAATGCAATTGGACAAATCCTCATCAACTCCAAAATGTGCGCCATTGGCAAACGCCCCATCTGTCAAGATACGGGCATGGTCACCATGTTTGTCAAACTCGGCCTTAACGCAAAGCTTGAGCTCAAGCGCCCACTGCAAGACGTACTCAACGAAGGCGTCGCCAAAGCCTATACGCATCCAGATAACACTTTGCGCTACTCCGTACTAGCAGACCCTGCAGGAAAACGCGCCAACACCAAAGACAACACCCCTGCGGTGATTCACATCGAAACTGACCTCTCCGACACCCTTGAGATTACCGTAGCAGCCAAAGGTGGCGGTAGCGAAAACAAAGCCAAATTTGGTGTTTTGAACCCAAGTGATGACCTTGAAGCTTGGGTAGTGAAGCAAGTCGAAGGAATGGGTGCGGGCTGGTGTCCTCCAGGCATTATTGGCATTGGCATCGGCGGTAGCCCTGAAAAAGCCATGATTTTGGCCAAAGAGGCTCTCATGGAACCGGTAGATATTTATGAACTCAAAGCCAGAGGTGCCCAAAACCATCTCGAAGAAAAACGCTTAAGCTTGTTTGAAAAAATCAACAACCTTGGCATCGGCGCCCAAGGCCTTGGTGGCATGAACACCATTCTTGATGTCAAAATCAAAGATTACCCCACCCACGCGGCTTCCTTGCCTGTGGCCATCATCCCCAACTGTGCTGCAACTCGCCACATCCACTTCACCCTTGATGGCTCAGGTGTCGCAGAATTCGTACCGCCCTCTTTAGACTTATGGCCCGACATTAAACTTCCTACTGATGGGTTGAAAAAAGTTAACATTAACGAACTAACCAAAGCTGACCTCGCACAATTTAAATCGGGTGACACTTTACTCATTAGTGGCAAAATCCTCACCGCACGTGACGCAGCGCACAAAAAAATCATTGACTTGATGAAATCAGGCGAGGGGCTTCCTGAAGGGCTTGATTTGAAAAATCGCATGATTTACTACGTGGGGCCAGTAGATCCCGTGCGCGATGAAGTTGTCGGACCAGCAGGCCCAACCACCTCTACACGCATGGACAAATTCTCCAAAGACATTCTAGAAACTGGGATTTTGGGCATGATTGGCAAAGCAGAACGCGGTCAAGCCACGGTCGATCTTATTAAAGAATACGGGAGTATTTACCTCATCGCCACCGGTGGCGCGGCGTATTTGATTGCCAAATCCATCAAAGGCGCACGTACGGTTGCCTTCCCAGAAATGGGCATGGAAGCGGTATATGAATTTGAAATCGAAGACATGCCAGTAACTGTCGGTGTGGATTCGCAGGGAAATTCCATCCACCAGTCTGGCCCACGCTTGTGGAAAAAAGCCTGAGTTAACAAGGGCGGCAACCTCCGCCGCCCTTCCTCTTTACATGTAAAGCTTTCTTACCCCAAAGTTCTATTTTTATGAGTTAAAAATACACTATAATAATCTTTTTATAACTTACAACGTAGTTTTTATACGTAAAAATGTATAAAATAATAGTTTTATTGGATATTTAGAACGTTTAAAAGGTTATTTTGTGATAAACATGTAAAAAGGATTGCCATCAAGTTGCATATCAATCCAAATTCCATTTTCTTGCCCAATGGCTGCAGTTAGGGCGCTTACAGTAGTGTAGGTTTTAGGGAGATCAAAAATAACACGAACGTTAATTTTGGAAAGTTTGGATTTGGCACTTCCTGTAATGATATTGCACAGCTCGCCCACACCGTCCATAATGGCCTCATTGTCCGTCACCAAAACTTCCTCGCCCAGCATCGCCTCCAATGCATACACCGCTAGTGGGCGAGGGAAAAGTAGTACAAAATGGCCTTGAATATCTCCTTTGAAGTGCATCACTGCCGTGACAACATCACCTTCTATTTTTGTGGTAAAAGGCTTAATTTGGTGTGAGGTCTTTTTGGCTTCCATGCCCGTATAAGAAACTAATGTCTCTACGGCCGTATCCATAAAAACAGGGAGATTCGCTACCAGCACTTTTGAAAGAGGAAGTGCACTTGTCACAGGCTTGGTTGCTGCTGAATTTAGGTGGCATTGTGTAATGGCAATATCGTAGCCATTTTCCATGCGACGCTTAAAATCAGACTCATCTGTCGCACGATGCACACTGTAACCTTGGCGCACAAGCATCATGCAGATTTTATCCATGTTGGATTCATCTTCATCAAACACAAGAATATTGAGGTCTTTTTTTAAGGTCTTAGGGGCAAAAAACAAACGTGCCGCCTGAACTGTTTTGCAAAGCTTTACGGGCGTACCGCTGGTCATCACCTTAAGGGCTTCGTAAGTTCTCGCCGAATAATCCGTCAAAGCAACAGGGACTTCAAGAAGCTTGGGAATACTCTCAAGGCGCGTGATTAAAAATTTCAAGGACTTGGCATCGTACATAGCGCTTTTTAAGCTCAGAACCACCCCTTTAACATGGCGATTTTTAATGCTTTCTCTGGCACTGATGATTGTATTGACCAACATGGTCACTTTTTGCTCTTGCATGGTACCAGCATAAGAAACCGTCATAATCTCATTTTGAATCGTATACATACTACTCTGTCCTGTTTTTGACAAATTAAAATATTATCTTAGCCTAGTGGGGATTGAAGTATGATTAAAATTCAATGAAAATATCTTTTTTTTCACACGAAGTCCAAAGAAAAAGAAAAAGTCTAACTTTTTTTGAATCCCAAATACCAAGTATCATAAAGGCATCATGAGACAGCTTTTCATAAACCTTCAAAAGCTTATCAGCATCGTCTATTTTCGCAAAAACACACATCTTTATCCAAAAGAGCACACACTCAAAAACGCCACACACAGCAGGAGGTCCAACTCTGAAACTTTATTTATGTAAATCTAAAATTTTCAAAATCTCTTTTTTAAGTGGTAATAATTTTTCATTGATGATACCCCAAATCTCTTCGGAATCTATACCAAAATAATCATGAGCAATAATATTTCTAAAGTCTTTTATCTTTTGCAAGGTATTTGATTTTGTGATTTTTTGAAATTTTCGTCCATTCGATTAATGGTTTCACCCATGACAACAAACTGCATCATGGTGACATCAAAGCTTTTTGAGTCATGGTAAAACTCTTCGGCATCAGAAAAGTCATTTGAGTACTCTTCTATCTTCTCTATGCGCCGTTGACACGGAATATGAAAGAAGACAAAAAAATGCAGGAATTTGTACTGAATATGAAGACCAATAAATATACAGCAAAAAAGTTTAAACACCTTTACCAACTAGCCGGTTGATGGCAAAAAAGAGGGGTTTAATGTTTTTTTTGTGATAATGTTCAGGTTCTTAAAACTAACATATCTTTTTCTATTTTGTAACGATTTAAAAGCTCGTTAAGAAAGTGGTTGCTTCTTTTGCTGTCACAACAGACATAGCTTAATTGGCTTGGTTTTTGAACACTTAATAATTTTTTTGTTTTGGAAAAAGAGAGGTACACTGAATCGCCACTTGCAAATTCTACGTATACGTCGTTTTTCATTATCTCGATATGTTGTATTTTAAAAATGGTAATTATTCCTTTTTTTTAGAAATTTTAGTAAATATTTTCCTTTTTGTCAAGCAATACCTATATGAAAGTGAGACTATGACCAAAAAAGAATTAGCTAATCGCATCAACGTAGACCCCAAGACCCTTAAAAACTGGGAATCCTCCAAACCAGAACTTCTAAAATTAATATATCTTGGCCTAGCCACTGAAGAGCATGTAAAAGAAACCGAAAAGTATATAAAAACCATTAAGGAACTCCATGAAAGCAAGTGAGGCAAATAAATATTGCTTCCAGAGGGCCACAAGGTGACTAAAGCTATTCACGATGTAGTAGTTGATACTTTAAATCATTTTGGTAAACCAACAGATATTGCATTAATCTATGAGTATATTGTAAAAAATGAGCTTTATTCATTTGGTGCCAAAAAAGAAGACCCTCAACATATCGTTAGAAATTTAATTGAGCGAAAATGTATAAACTCCAATGCTTCTTATAAAACAAAGCAACTACTCTTTTACAAAGAAGGCACCAAAAAATATGGACTTCTTGAGTGGCTAGAAGAGTCGGATAAAGTTGAGATTTTAGAAAGCTTTCATAAAGCCCAATTTCAAAACATAGAATCTAAACTCGATGAAGTAGAGTCTAAACTAGGCGTAGAAAAAATCAATGAACAGCTCAATAAAAACATTTTAAAAATCGATGAACACGCCAAGAAACAATCTGAACTACTGAAAGAACAATTAACAAATAATTTTCATAACAATACTTTAAAAATCGAAAATCTTATGGCTTCATTTCGTTTGGAAACCGAAAAGACAAAAAAAGATTTTGATGTAGAAGCATTGAACAAACAAAATGAAATTGACAAAAAAATCAATGATATAAGCAAACAATTTGAAGAAGAGGTACTTTCTTTAAAAAATCAAGTGAGTGATAACTTATCCGAAGAGTATGCAAAGATTAAAGAACTCCGAGAAGAGTTAGAAAAAAATATCTACATGAAAGAAGTTCATGATATGTCAGAACACTTTTCAAACAAAGCCGACACTATGGAAAAAGAAAAAGATAAGTACTATAAAAAATTTGAGATAGGCATCATAGTAACTTTTATCATCAGTATATTTGTTGTGTTGTTGGAGTACATTCCATACTTAAACGAACTACACAACTCTAGTAATATATTTGTTACAAAACTTACTCTACTATTGCCTATACTGCTGTTTGTAACTTTTATGTGGAGAAACTATCTTCATAGTAAAAAGCTTTTTGAAGAGTACTCATACAAATCAATTTTGGCAAAACATATACCGATAAACAGAAGAATCCTCAAAAATGATGCAGGGTTGGATGATAAAGAGATAGCACAGTACTCAACACTAAAATCTGTAGAAAAAATACTGGCTAATCCAAATGAAAATCAGATAAAAGAAGATACTACCGTGATAGATAAGTTGATGAATAGAATGCAAGAGTTATTACAAAATCAAAAGCAGGAATCATAAAAAATGCTTCAACTTTTAGGAGTCTCAATTTTATTTGGATTATTTGTACTAATAATATTCTTACAATTAAAAGTTTTATATAAAAAAAATATCATTAAAAAACTATGTTTAAGAGTGAATGATATTAGGATAATGTTCTATATATCAGCTACTTGGATATTATTGATTGTAATTTATGCACTATATTCTTGGATTAATCAAAGTGATGTTAATCCTATAGGACTTAATGAATGGGGAGATTTTTTAGCTGGTTTTTTTGCTCCTTTATTATTTGCATGGTTGGTTTATGGAGTATTTATAC
>NZ_JAFHKK010000044.1 GCF_016937535.1 Sulfurospirillum tamanense
ACACTAAAAAGCGCCAGAGAAAGCCACAAATAAAAAGTAAATAATAAAATTCTAATTACCCAGTGTTGATTTGAAAATAAAGTCATAAAAAGACCTGTAAATAAAATACTGAGCACAAAGAATACTGAAAGAAGGTGGGAAAATTCAAGATAGCTTTCTCCAACAGCTGATGCAATCTGTAAAATAGATTTGCTTATGTTTAATTCGGCAAAAAATGGATGGAAGAAAAGAAAATAGACCGGTATAAGTATCAGAGTCGGGAGTACGTAATTCCATGATATGTATTTTAAACTGTAAGTTAAATTTTTATCCTCATAATTCTTACAGCTATTGCAGTTATCTTTGTTCATAAAATTTTCCTTTTGGTTGTGTTTAAATTGTTTAAATTACAAAATTTTATTGCATTTAACAGTTCCAAGTATTTACTATTTACTCAAAAACGATACAATATCCACTTAAATCCCTTTACATGTAAAGAAGTGCCATGCCAAGAGAACCTAGGATAGATGAGGTAGGATTTTATCATATACTCAACCGAGGGGTTGAAAGATGTACGGTATTTTTTGAACAAGAAGATTATGAAAGATTTTTAGAAATAGCCAATGAAAGTGCGTCAACCTATAAGTGTGTGTTGCACTCTTTTTGTCTCATGCCAAATCATTATCATCTTTTGGTGGAAAACAAGGAGAAAAATCTCTCTTTGTTTATGCGGCAGATAAACTCCAAATACAGTATCTATTTTAACAACAAACACAAGCGCATCGGGCCACTTTGGCAAGGGCGCTTTAAGTCACACTATATCTACGATGAGCACTACTTAACCACCTTGGTGCGTTACATCGAATTTAACCCCATCAAAGCGCACATCAGCAAACATATAGGCGAATACCGATGGGCGATGAGCAGCAAGCCTGTTTTGTTCTCATCGATGGATTACGTATTCATTAATAAAACAAATTTTACGCAAGATTTACAGGATGAAGAGCTACAAAAAGTGCATGAACTCTTTTGCACAAAGCTAGAAAAACAAGAACAAAAGATAGTAAAAAAAACAAAAAGAGAACTCTCGTATTTTTTTGAAACATACGATAAAGAAGTGGCTATCGCCAAAGCCATAGAGGAAGGGTACTTGCAAACACACATAGCAAAATACCTGAATCTTTCGACCGTTTCCATTTCCAAACTCTATAAAATATACAAATCAAAAGTTAAGCTTTTTGAAGGGCTAAAAAGCAAGGGAATCTTTTGGAGTTATAGCAAAGAGATGACTTATGAAGAGGCTGGCGAAAAACTGGTGATAGAGCATCTTCTGAAGTATGGTGACTTTGATGGGCTTTGTGCGGGAATGAAGCTTTTTGGGAAGCGCTTGAGTAAAAAAGTGTGGGAAGAGAGGCTTGTCAGTGATCAGGGCTTTATCAAAACGAATCTGCTGTTAGCGAGAGTCTTTTTCGGGATGGACGTAGAGAGCGGTTATTTTAAGGAGAAGAAAAATGGACGACTTGAAAAACTTAAACTTCTTGCTTCCTAAAACACAAAAAGTTTTAATGACACTGATGGAAAATTGCCCTTTTTTAAAAAAGTATGTGCTTGTCGGGGGTTCTGCTTTGGCGTTACATGTAAAGCACAGAAAAAGTGAAGATTTAGATTTTTTTACCTATGAAAACAGTTTTGACAAACAAGAGATTTTAACCTATGTGCGCTCTTTTGGCACCGTTGAGATTATCAACCAAACCAATGAACAGATAGATATGCTCCTAGAGGGTGTCAAAGTTACTTTTTTCAATGCACATTGGAGCTTTTTAACGCCAATGAAGATAAAAACATTTAACCTTGCTAGTCTGGAAGCTATCGCCGCCATGAAGGTCAATGTTCTTTTCTTGCGGGCAAAATATCGAGATTACTATGATATGTATTTTTTAGAAAAAACGATGGGACTGAGAAATATTTTTAACCATTCGCAAAGGGTGGTAGAGGGCATAAACATAAAATTATTTCTTGTTTCGCTTGTTTATATTGATGACATCGAAGATGATGCGATAGACCATCTTGAGCCAGAAGAGATAATCAGCAAAGAAAAAATTAGAGAGTATTTTCAACAGCAAATAGATAGGTTGGTAAAGTAGTAGATGGTGAATACTTGGAATTTTTAATCACCCTTTAGGAGATTTTTTGATGGTAATTTTATCGATTTTACTCCTCACCTCCCTTGGTGTGATTGGAGTGCTTTTGTGGCGGTTGCGCCAAGAAAAAGTGGTGCAAAAAGAGCGAGAAGCGGCCATGCTGCACCAAGCGCGGCTTGCGCAGATGGGGGAGATGATGAGCCTCATCGCCCACCAGTGGCGGCAACCTCTCAGTGAGATTTCGGGGATGTTCATGGAGCTTGAAGCGGCCTCGCGGTTTAATAAACTCGACCGCGCCTTGATGGCCAAAACCTCCGCGCGCGCTACAAAACTTTTAGACCACATGTCCCAAACCATCGACGATTTTCGCCATTTTTTCAAACCCTCCAAAGCCAAAGAAGCCTTTGACGTGGAGAGTGTGTGTCAGGAAGCTTTGCTTTTGGCCAAGGCAAGTTTGCGCGCGCAGGGCATTAAAACCGCCTTACATGTAAGGGAATCGTGCAAGGTTGTGGGGTATCCACGCGAGGTGGCGCAGGTGCTGCTTAGCCTGCTGTTAAACGCCAAAGACGCGCTAGTGGAAAGGGAAGTGAAAGAGCCGCAGATTGCCTTACATGTAAGGCTTTTGGAAAACGCCGTGCGCATTAGCGTGCACGATAACGCGGGCGGACTGGACGCGGCGGTGCAAGCGCGGTTGTTTGAGCCGTATGTGAGCACCAAAGCAGAACACGGCACGGGGCTGGGGCTGTACATGGGTAAAATCATCGTGGAGCAAAGCATGGGCGGAAAATTGTGGTACGAACAAGGCGATGCGGGCGCGGTATTTGTGATGGAGGTGGCGCGTGAAAGAGACGACGTATCCGCTTAAAACGGTGCTGTGCATCGAGGACGATGCGGGGATTTTAGAAGGGTTAGTCAACACCTTGAAGTACTATTTTAAGGAGGTTTATAGTGCGCGCGATGGCGAAGAGGGGGTGCAACTGTGGGAAGAAAAACGGCCTGATTTGGTGCTCTGCGACATCCAAATGCCCAAACGCAACGGCATCGAAGTGGCCAAGCACATCCGCAAAACCGACCGCGCCACGCCCATCGTGATGCTCACGGCGTACACGAGCGAGCGGTACCTCATCGAGCTTATCAACCTCAACATTCAGCATTTCATCCAAAAACCCGCCTCCATCGACCGCTTGCTAGAGGGCATCAAAGCGGCGTTTGTGGGGGAGAGTAGCGGGACGTTTACCTTGGGTGAGGAGGTGTTTTTAGATGTGGAGAAAGAAACCCTTACATGTAAAGGGGAAATGACCCTTTTGAGCCACAAAGAGAGCCGTTTTTTAGCGCTTCTTGCCAGCCACGACCTCGTCACGTACGCCATGATGGAAACCCAACTGTGGCAAGGCGACGTCAGCGAAGCCGCCCGCAAAAGCTTCATCCGCGACCTACGCAAAAAACTCCCCGAAGGAGTGGTGGAGAATGTCTCCAAGAGAGGGTTTCGGTTGGGCTAACGCCTTTACATGTAAGGTGGAGATATATTGACATTACTCCTATTATGATATACAATTCAATATATAAAAGGATATACCATGCAAACCGTCAAAAAACTTTTTAACCTCGATGCGTCACTGGCAAACGAATTAGAACTGGTGGCAAAAACCCTTAAAAAGTCGCAAAAAGAAGTAGTGGAAAATGCGCTGGATTTTTACTTTGACCATACCGATGGGATTATTGCGGACAAAGTCTCAGAAGAGATTGCACGTGGAAAAATGCGCGTGTATGAGAGCCATGAAGTGTACAAAGAGCTAGGCATCGACCTTTGAGGGTCAAATATTCCGAAAAATCCCTCAAAGATTTAAAACACTTTGACAAGCCAGACCAACTCCTCATCGTCAAAAAAATCCACTACCTCG
Organism: Sulfurospirillum tamanense; assembly: GCF_016937535.1. Lineage (NCBI taxonomy): Bacteria > Pseudomonadati > Campylobacterota > Epsilonproteobacteria > Campylobacterales > Sulfurospirillaceae > Sulfurospirillum > Sulfurospirillum tamanense. The sequence goes on from NZ_JAFHKK010000044.1 coordinate 4,022, forward strand.
CAGAAAACTTCGACGCACTAAAGGCTTCCAAAAAAGTGACCGAGCTTAAAGGCACAGCGCTTGAAAACCAATACCGCTTTATCGTCGCAAGAAAAATCCGCGTGCTTTTTTGGGTCGTTGAAGGTGAGATTATCTTGCTCGTGTTGCGGGTAGGAATGCGAAAAGATATTTACGGCGCGTAGCTTTACATGTAAGGATTTTAAAGGATGCGTTTTTTTGCACAAAAGCAAGCAGAAGAAACACTAGGTGTTTGGGAGAACACTGGCGGCGTATGCTAAGGCCAAACACCTTTTCTCTATCTAATCCGAAGGCGTTTCTTTGGCCTTTTTTTGCGCTGCTTTGTGGGCTTTGTACGCTTCTTTGCTCTCTTTGACGTTTAGTTCTAGTGCGTCCCATTTTTCATTGGGCATGTCTGCTTTGAGCGCGGGGGTGGCTTTGGTTTCGCTTTGCCACAGGGCTTGGCCGGTTTTGGGGCATTCGCGTACACAATCGCCGCAGTAGATGCACAAATGGGCATTGTAGTGGTAAGTTTTACTTCCATCTAGTGCCCATGAAAACAAAATCGCCCCTGGTGGGCAGGTTTTTTCACACTTATCACAAAAAATACAAAAATCTTTATTGTATTCAATCAGTCCTCGCCAGTGTTCGGGTTTTGGCAAAGGCACTGCGGGGTACCCGTGGGTTAAAGGAGGGCTAAAGAGATTGGTAAAAGCGGTTTTGAGTGCTGCTATCATGGTATCCTCCTTTATTTGGCTGTGCAGCTCATGCACGGATCAAACGAAGCCAAAATGGCTGGCACGTCGCCGTACTCTTGGCCTTTAAAGATTTTCACCATCGCGGGGATGCCTGAAAACGTAGGGGTTTTAATGCGCATGCGCTCCAAAGTGGCGGTTTTGTTACCCCGCAGGTAATAAAAAAGCTCTCCTCTTGGGGCTTCAAGGCGCATGATGGATTCGCCCTCGGGCTTGCCTTTGACTTTGGCCTGAAGCTCTCCCTCGGGAAGCCCTTCTAGGATGTTGCGCACCATTGCCATGCTTTGGCGCATTTCACGCAGGCGTACGCGGTTGCGTGCGTAAATGTCTCCGCCTTCTTCTACGACCATTTCAAAGCCCACTTCCTGGTAGGGCAGTACGCTTTGTTCTGCGCGGACATCGGTGCGAAGGCCTGCTGCGCGTGCAAGTGGCCCAAGGGCGTTGAAGATGGCGGCATCTTCTTTAGAGATAGCGCCGATACCTTTGTATTTCAAAGACAAGGTCCAATTGGTCTCAAACAGCTCTTCTAGTGCTTCGAGTTTGGGCTCAAATGTGGCCAATCCGTCTAAAATAGCCTTAGCACACGCCGCGTCCACGTCGCGATGCACCCCGCCGATGCACACAAAGTCAAATTGCACGCGGTTGCCTGTGATGCGTTCTTGAAGCTCCATAATGAGTTCCCTGTCGCCCATAATCTGCATAAAAAGCGCTTCATACCCAGCATTTTCAGCCGTATGGGCAAGGCAAAGCAAGTGCGAATGCAAGCGGTCGAGCTCTACCATAAGCGTGCGCAAATACTGAGCGCGTCTGCTCACCTCCGTGCTCACTAGTTGCTCCACTGCTAGCGTGTAACTCAGTGAGTGTGTGATGGCGCACAGCCCGCATACCCGTGCTACAACAGCGGGTATTTGCTTGAACTCAAAGCGTGAAGTACAGGCTCTTTCTACGCCACGGTGCACATAACCCACGTCCGCCTCAACGCCTACAATGGTTTCATTGTGGGTCTCAAAGCGAAACCGTACAGGCTCCAAAAGCGCAATGTGCTGAGAGCCCAAAGGGATGCTGATAGATTGTTTCATGAGCCTTTCCTTAGGGGTGTTTGGAGGGAGTCTTGATCTAAAAACATCCCCTTGGTAATGCCAGAAATTGCGATGCCAAACATATCGACCATCTCCCCTTCACCAAGGTATGCAGGCGGAATAAGTGTAGCAATGCTAGGTATTTGGGCGTCATAAGCAGAGAAAAAATAGTAACAAACAACCTCGTCAACTTTGTCGTATTTGGCAAAAAAGTACTGTATTTCAAAGCCTTCTCCCGTGTCAACGCAATTCATGGTAATGAAATGCCACAGTGACGCATCGTAAAAATGTTCCAAATCCACCAACAACGTGGCAGCACTCGTTTCAATCTTCTGCATGGGGTAACCTTTGGCGCATGTGTCTGCGAGAGGTGAAAAAGAGAGTTTCATGTAAGCCACCAAAAAGCCGCTTTGGCTCTTCGATGGCCTTAGTTTTGGCTTCTAGGGCGGCTAGACCCTGAATAACACCGTCTATGATTTGCTCTGGGCTTGCGGCGCATCCTGGCACATACACGTCTACGGGAAGGTAGCGGTCAACGCCGCCCTCGACGTTGCACATACCCCGAAACACACCGCCCGTGCAAGTGCAAGCTCCCACAGCTACGACCACTTTAGGTTCGGCCATTTGGGCATAAAGCTCTACCAAGCGTTCACGGCTACGGTACGTCACAGGGCCGGTTACGAGCAAAATATCGCTTTGTTTAGGGTTGCCAGAATTAAGGATGCCAAAACGTTCGATATCATATTTTGGCCCAAGGCAGGCGAGGATTTCGATGTCACAGCCATTGCAACTGCCTGCGTTGTAATGCAAAATCCACGGGGATTTTTTACGGTAAGACTTAAACATAGCGCATTCCTCCTATGGCAAGAACTGCTAACACAAAGGCGCTGATGTAGACAGTGCGCACCAGATGGTCGATGCGTATTCTTGCAGAAGCGTTGTCAACACCACTAACGAGCAAAAACGCTGCGATGACCAGCAACGCGCCAAGCCACAAGAAAGCCCCGCCAAAGAGAAACACAAGGCTGTACACAAAGACGATTTCGGTCATTTTGGCCATGTAGATGACCTCGTAAAAGGTGCCACTAAACTCCACCTCAACCCCGCCCACTACCTCTTGGTGGGCTTCGGGCGCATCAAAGGGAGATTTTTTAAGCTTTATGGGCAAGATGATCAAAAGGGCCAAAAACATCAAAGGCATCCCCCAAAGCGCACTGGGAGAAGAGAGGATGACACCCACTTCAAAGCTGCCTGTGTGGAGGTAAAATCCCACCGCCATCAAGATAAGCACTGGCTCGTAAGCCGCGATGGCTAAAAGCTCTCGGTTGGCTCCCAGATGGGAAAAAGGCGAACGCACGCTGTAGCCTGCTAGCACTAAAAAAAGCGAGCTTAAGAGGTGCATAAAGATAGCATAAAGCAAATGCCCCCCAAACATGATAATCCCAATGCTCACCCACAAGGCGATAAAATGCATCGCCCCAAGGCTTACATGTAAACCGTGTACCATCATGGGGCGTTTATCAAGGAGCTTAAACATGTCGTAAAACGGTTGCAAAAGCGGTGGCCCGACGCGACGTTGCATCCGTGCGCGCACACGCCTGTCAATGCCTGAGACAAAGGTGCCCAAAAAAGGAGCCATTAGGGTCAAAAACCAACTCACATCACACCTCCTAGGAGGATAAGCCCAAAGGCAAGAGCCCCAAACCACCCAATCCGCGACTGCGCGGCAGGAGAGAGGGCGTAAGACCATTGGGCCACCTCAAAACGTGCCACTTCTCCGCAGTAGTATTCGTTCACACGGTCGATGCCTTTAAAGTGCGCGACTTTTACCCATAAAGGCACAAGCAGTATCATGCCAAGGGAGAGCCACACATAAGTCAACGAAAGCTCAAATCCGCTACGGATTAAAAAAGAGTACGAAAACGCCAAAAGCACACTAAAGAGTGCCGGAGAGAAAAAAGCAAAGGTAAACCCTTTCTCTTTTTCGTAGGTTTCTACATCCGCGCGCTTGGTAAACAGCAAAGAAGCTACTTTAAAATAGAGCAACACCAAAAGCGCCGAACCTACAGCAAGGGCGATGAGTAACACCAAAAACGCAGGACTCTTGGCTAGGTTTGCCGCAGCCATTTCGATGGAAAAAAGCTTTCCAAAAAAGAGTCCAAAAGGAGGAAGGGTGATGGTGCCAAAACCTAAGATAATCATCCCCGCACTTAAAGGCGCACGGTAAAGCAACCCATCCATTTGAGAAACATACTTGATGTGGTGGTTTTTTTCTAAAATACCTGCAAGCAAAAAGAGCAAGGCTTTAGAGAGCGCATGGAAGAAAATCAGTGCGTATATAAGAGTAGGATTTCCACCATTAGCCGCTATGGCTATCATGAGGCCAAGGAGTGAAATGGTCGAATACCCCAAAATTTCCTTGAACGCATCGCGCGAGAGGCCGTAAATGCCCCCAATCACAAAAACACAAGAGCCAAAGACAATGAGCACATCCGCCACTAACGTGTTGGCGAGCAAGGGAGAGAGTTTTAGCACCACAAAAGGAGCAATTTTGACCATGGTGGCCGAGTGCAAGATGGCACTCACTGGCGTGGGGGCGACCATTGCTCCAAGAAGCCAGCCATCAAAGGGCATTTGCGCCCCTTTGACAAGAGCGGCCATGGCGACAAGAGCGGCTACGAGCAAGGCGGAACCTGAAAGCACTTCACTAAAATAAGGCGAAACACCCTGAAAACTGCCAATAATCACAGCACTGAGGATAAACACACCGCCAATTTGATTCATCCACAACGCGTGCAGGGCATTGGCGCGGCTAAGGGCATCACGGCGAAAGCTGATGAGTAGGTAAGAAGCCAGCGTAGTGAGCTCAAAAAGCAAGAAGAAAATCAACAAATTGTTAGCAACGACGAGCAGGAGCATAACACCCAAAAAGAGGGAAAGCATTACGATAAACGTGCGTTTTCGCCCCTCGTCAATCGGCTCTTGGTCGATGTACCACAGTGCAAAAATGACAATGAGGCCACCTACTACACTAATGACCACCGCCATAAAAGCAGCCAATTGATTAAGAACAAAATCCGCCCCCGTTCCGCCACTGAGTGATTTAGCAAAGAGAAGCATCAACAGTTGGGCAAGTGCTAGCATCCACACAGGTTTGGAGCTAAACGCCCACCCCTCTTTGAGAAAATAGAGCAACAAGATGAGATCCGCGACAAGCAGTACCATATGGAAAAAACTTCCCAATGAAAAAGTAGCAACAGAAGGAGAAACAAACAAGGCAGTTGCCGCAGCACTCATCAAGAGTACAAGACCCATAAACCAAAGACGTAATGCGGTAAAGGGGAGCTTTAGGGCAAGGCCAGCCATCACAAAGGGCACAAGAAGAAGTAAACTATACAGAGCCATCCCCAAACCTCCCAAGTAGCAAGGGACGCATCCCTTGGTGTTTAGTTTTTTAAAACAGCAAGATTAATTGTATAGAAACAGTATGATATAAATATA
>NZ_JAFHKK010000045.1 GCF_016937535.1 Sulfurospirillum tamanense
GTACTCATTAGCACCATTGGTACGGGTGACACTATCAAAGATAAGGGTGGTGAATATAAAAAAACAACCTATTTTATTGAGGGCAAAAAGTACCCAAATGAAAGCTTAACGGCAAGTGCTCTTATAAAACATGCAAATATTGATAAGGTTTTTTTCATTGGGACCAATAAATCCATGTGGGATAATCTATACCTCATCTTTTCTGGACAAGCCATAGATGAGAGCTATCACGACAAGCTTAGTGCAGCAAAAAATGATAATGGTGTTGGTATTGCTGATTTGGAAAAGCTTGAAACCACTATGAATGATTTTTTAGGTAGCAGTGGTTCACGTTGTTTGATTTTGTCGTACGCAAAAAATGACAGTCAAGAGATATGGCAAAATTTTTATACGCTACTCCAAATAAAAGACCATCTTCAACCTGGAGATGAAATATATCTTGACATAACTCACGGGTTTCGTTATATGCCGATGCTTAGTATCTTTTTGATGCAATTTTTGATGGCAAGAGAAGAGAGCAAACTTACGATCAAAGCGGCATATTATGGTATGTTTGGTGAGGCAGTATCTGAAGTGTTGGATTTTAAAATTTTCTTTGACCTCTTGGATTGGGCGCAGGCGATCAAGGAGTTTAAAAAATACTCCAATGCAACTAGTCTAATCGAAGCAATGCACAATTCAAACGTCGATACAAGCGTAAGTAAGCTTTTCGAGCAACTAAACAGAAACTTGCAGTTAGCAAATCTTGCGTCATTATGGCAATTTTTTAAATCTGCACATAAAAAAATTGAACACATTGCCTCTTCTGATAATAAAATGCTTAGTTTGCTTTCCGAAGATTTACAAAAACTTGTTTCAAGACTCAATAAAGAGACATTGTCACTTTTTCAATATGAGATTGCACTATGGTTTTTTGAAAATAAACAATACGCCCTGAGTTATTTAGCCCTACATGAAGCAGTTGTTACTAAGGCATGTGAGCTCAAATATCCCAACAAAGATAGCGAAGATGAGGCGTTAAGGCGTATTGTAAAAAACAAACATATTGATTCGCCCTATAGTGAGATGTTTTTGGAAAAGAAAGAGAGCAAAAAGCCAAACTATGACAGTATCTCAAGTATACGCAACAGCATAGCTCACCAGCTAAACGACCGTAAAGATAAAGCTTATCAGGACATTGAAAGACTTGATTTCTACTTGAAAAAATTTTATCCATATTTTTACTCCAACTGTGACTAATTGACACTATCTGTCACAATCTTCCACTATACTGTCACCAACTAAGCAAAAGGAGGTGACAATGTGGGAGATGGCTGGGGTTGGAATCGTGATAGTTTTGGTGTTTGTATTTTGGTTTCGATTGGCCGCGTTTCTTATCCACAAGATGCACACCTCTAGGGGCATCAATGCTTTTTGGTGGTTTTTGCTGCTCTTGTTAACGCTCTCCATATTCTTTGCGCCGCGACCTAGCCATTCAAGCTCTGGCGAGAGTATTGGCGGAGATGACGATGATTGGGGCTTTGATGATTATGGCGACCAAGAGACTGACTGCGCCCAAGATGATTGGAGTAATGATTATGATATGGATGACGACTAAATACAAAAAGGAGTTAAAGATGGACATGCCTTCACTTGTGGAACTTGGGATTATAGTTTTGGTTTTTATGTTTTTGGTTTTGCCTACGCGCTACATCGCAAAGAAGCGAGGATTGAGTTTTAGGTGGCACATGACTTGGGTTCTTCTTTTTTCGCCTTTGTGGTGGATAGCGATGCTTTTTTTGAAGCCCAAAACCACACCGCACAATTTTGAGTACGAGTAGTCCATGCGTACGTATTTGCTCTGTTATGATGTCGCCGAACCTAGGCGTCTGGCAAAGGTTCGCAAAATCTGTTATGCCCACGCACTAGGTGGACAAAAATCCGCCTTAGAGGCTCCTTTGAGGGCTTATGAGCTTAGGGAGTTGACAAAAGAGCTAACAAAAGTCATAGACCCACAGCAAGACAGGGTGCATTGTATTGTTGTCACGCCAAAACCTCTTTGTTTAGGCAAGACCCTTTCATTAACCATGACACAAGGAGCGATAATCCTATGAATACTCTTATCATTGACAAGCAAAATGCCAATGTCGAAGTTAAAGCTGGAAAGATTTATACCCAAAACCACACCGTGCCACTTAAGCTTGTAGACATGCTTATTTTGACACAAAATGCACGCATTGAGCCTAGCGCGGTACTTTCTATCACCGCAGCAGATGTGCCGATTTTGTATTTGGCGAACAATTCACGAAACTTTGCCATTACCCTGCCGGCAATCTCTAAAAACAGTGAGCTAAAAATCATGCAGTACTTTGCCCAAAAATCAAGGCTTCAGATTGCTAAATCACTCATTTATGAGAAATTTACAACCCATCAAGCCTCTTTGGAGGAGTTTGACATGCCAATTTCTATAGAAGAGGAGCTAAGGGCACTAGCACTTGCAGCTTCCATTCAAGAGGTGATGGGCATTGAGGGTGCTTTTGCAAAACGGTATTTTGGGCACTATTTTAGGCTTTTTGAACGCCGTCTTGCTAAAGGCTATCGCTCAAAAAATCCACCACAAGACCCCGTGAATGCACTGCTTAGTTACATGTACACTTTGGGGTATTATGCTTTGAGTGCAAAGCTATACATGCGCGGGCTTGATCCGTCTATTAGCTATTTGCACACACCCTTTCGCAACCATTTTGCGCTTAGTAGCGACCTGCTAGAGCCTTTGCGTGCACAGATTAACAACTTTGTAGCAAAACTTTTTTTAGATGGCGTGGTTACTTATGACTCTTTTACATTAAAGCAGGGTGTTTATCTTAAATCTACTTCAAGGAGAGAGCTATGGACGCACATTGTCCCGTTTATGAACAGCATGTCCAAACAGAACAATACACAGATAATCAAACTCAAGAGACAGCTCAAAGACGCAACCTCATCATACGAACCCCCTCACTCCATGTGCGCTTAAAAGGAACGCACATTGAGGTGAGTGATGGAGTGCTGAGTCAGGTGTATGGGTTGCGCCATTTAGGAGGCGTATATTTGCACAAAGACATAGCACTAACACTCAATGATGCTTATGATATAGCCAAGGTAATGCCTGTGCATTTCATAGACGCAAGGGGTGTAATCGTGGCGATGTATCAGCGGGTTGGCTCAGTATGAACTCCTGTTTGGTCTGTTATGATATAGCCGACGAAAAGCGTCTGAGTAAGGTGGCAAAATACCTCGAATCCGAAGGGATTCGCATTCAATATAGTGTTTTTTTGATTTTGGAAATGTCGCCACAACGCATGGATGAAATGTGTGCAAGGCTTAGCTTGCTCATCGACCCAGAGGTGGATGACGTGAGGATTTATGAAGTCATTCATAGTGGCGTTAGGCTTGGCACGGCGTTGGATTTGGACAATCCGCTCGTGCTTCTTTAGGCAAAATCTAAGCTAGAGGAGGTTAGAATGGCGTCTTTAAACCAAAAGTTCTCAGTTTCGCTTCAGAAACAAAAGAGCCTATTTTGGGCATTTGAAAGCCCTTTGGGTTTAAAAAGAGCTGAAATTCATACTTATCAGTTTCACTTAAGAAACAAAACGCCGTTGTAAAGGGGCGATGAAGCCTTTACATGTAGACCCGATTTAAGGGGATTGAAACGCTGGTAGTCTGCTTGAAATGACCAAAACTGCCCTTTACATGTAGACCCGATTTAAGGGGATTGAAACTGCATTAAGTATTCATTGCTTGTGGCAAACTCGACTTTACATGTAGACCCGATTTAAGGGGATTGAAACCCATTTGAAGCGCAATACTCCCCGCCGACATCTTTACATGTAGACCCGATTTAAGGGGATTGAAACATAAGTATAGATGTGTAAAAAGATGTATTTACTTTACATGTAGACCCGATTTAAGGGGATTGAAACAGAAGGGGTCACCTTCTTTAATCTGGTGATGGTCGACTTTACATGTAGACCCGATTTAAGGGGATTGAAACTGATTCAAAACCAGAAGTTTCTTAGTGGCGTTTTCTTTACATGTAGACCCGATTTAAGGGGATTGAAACGCGACGTGGTTTTCCCCATTGATTTTTTTGATAACTTTACATGTAGACCCGATTTAAGGGGATTGAAACATAAGTTCGGCCTCATACTCTTCTTGCTCACGACTTTACATGTAGACCCGATTTAAGGGGATTGAAACTAACTTCCACTCCGTCATTGTGTTTTCCGTTTACTTTACATGTAGACCCGATTTCTCGAAGAGAGTGATTTGCTTTGCAAACCGCTTCGCTTCACAAGAAGGGGATTGAAACGGCGGAGTTCAATTTTCTCCACCACAGAGACTTCCTTTACATGTAGACCCGATTTCTCGAAGAGAGTGATTTGCTTTGCAAGCCGCTTCGCTTCACAACTGGCACTAACTCCACTTTCTTGTTGTAGAATAGATAATATTTTAGCTATAATTGTGTAATTAAAATATTTAGGGATAATATGTTAGCTATTAAACTAAGCACACCACACGCTATGATGCGAACGATTAAAGAGCGGTTTAAAACTAGAAGGTTAGAGCGAAATCTCACACAGGAAGGATTGGCAAATAAAAGCGGCGTAAGTCTTGGCAGTGTGAAAAGGTTTGAAAACAGTGGCCAAATATCTTTAGAATCGCTTTTGAAACTCGCGGTTATTCTTGATTGTCTTGATGATTTTGAGAGCATTTTGCTAAGGGAGAAAAACGCCTTTAGTTCGATAGATGAACTTTTACACAGCAAAAAAGATACTCCCAAAAAAAGAGGAGCGATTAAATGAGCGTAAAACTAATCAATGTTTACCTGCACCAACACTCTCAAAAGATAAAAGTCGGAAGGCTTGCTTACGAAAACAGGCAGATATATTTTGAATATGAGAAAGATTTTTTGCAAACAAATATAGAACTTTCGCCATTTAAACTCCTGCTTAGTTCAGGCGTAAAACAGTGTGAAGATAGGGTTTTTGATGGACTATTTGGAGTCTTTGCAGATTCGCTTCCAGATGGATGGGGGAAGCTGCTTATTGATAGGCAGTTGATGAGTCAAGGCATTAGTTTTGCGAATATAACCCCCTTGGACAGATTGCAATTTATTGGCGAGCACGGGATTGGTGCATTGAGTTATGCGCCTATCGTGAGCACCTACAATCAAATAGAGCAAATAAATTTAGACGAGCTTTACGTTGCCTCACAAGAGATACTCAAAGGGGTTAGTTCAAAAAACATTGAAACCCTCATTGCCCATAATGGCTCTAGTGCTGGGGCAAGACCAAAAATCATGGTTCAGTTAAACCAAAAAAATGAAATACTCCCTTCAAATAGAGCTTTAGAGAATGGCTATGAGCACTATATGGTCAAGTTTGCAGGCAGTACGGATAGTCCTCACGTGGGGGCGCTTGAATATATTTATTCTCTTATGGCAAAAGATGCTGGAATATTTATGAGCGATACAAAATTGCTAGAAGGGGGGAAAAATCGATATTTTGCAATAAAACGTTTTGATAGAAAGGGCGATGAAAGAGTTCATATCCACTCTATGGCGGGATTGACGCATAGTGATTTTAGGATTCCAACCCTTGATTATGATGATATTTTGAAAGTAACACTGCATTTGACCAAAGATATCAACGAAGTTATCAAAGCATATAAAATTGCAGTTTTTAATCTGTTTACCCACAATCGCGATGACCACGCTAAGAACTTTTCATATCTACTGGATGAGAATAACAACTGGAAACTCGCCCCTGCTTATGATTTAACGTTCTCTTTTGGCCCAGGGGGTGAGCATAGCACTACCTATTTAAATGTTGGTAAAAATCCAAACATAAAGCACCTCCAGGAGCTTGCAAAGAGAAATGGTATCAAAGAGAGCAAAGCTATAATAGATGAAATCTATAGTGTTGTATCAAACTTTGAAGTTTATGCAGATGCGCATAAGCTTCCAAAAAAACAGACCAGCGAAATCAAAAAACAGTTTTATAAAATCTAAGCATTACCATTTCAAATCCGCATCAAAAATTTTAAAGTTCATAATTAAAACATGTAAATACTGCTTTTATATTGGATAATTTGGTTTAATTACTGTTTTTACTGTTTTTATTGTACAATTTACTCACAAGGAGAAAACATGTCTTTAAAGCTTTTTACAGATAAAGAAATTATCGCTACTCTTGGTGAACGCTTAGACTATATTCGTAGAGAAAAAGAGATTCCGGTGAAAGAACTTGCAAAACGAAGCGGCACAAACACCGACACCTTGACTAGATTTTTCAATGGAAAAAGCAGCATCTCTTTGACAAGTTTTGTCAGAATACTAAGAGGTCTTGGGGAGCTTGATGCTTTGGAGCCTTTGTTTAAACAAGAGCAAGAGTACAGCCCCATAACCGGCGCACCCCAAGAGCCAAAAAAAAGAATTTACAAAAAACATCCGACTCTCAAAGGGGTTATATGGGGGGAAGATAGATGAGCAAAACAGTAGAGGTGCGGCTTTGGGGGACGAGTGTTGGTTACCTTGGGTATTCTCCTGGGCAAAAGGAAGTTGCTACCTTTGAGTACACTCCCCAGTTTTTAAACACAGGGGTGCAAATCTCTCCATACCAGATGAAATACCCGCCCTCTCGATTTAGGTTTGAGCATATCAGCAAAAGAACGTTCAAGGGCGTTGCGGGTGTTTTTGCCGATTCGCTTCCTGATAAATTTGGCAATCAGCTCATTGATTTATACATGGCCGATAAAAAAATTCCACCACAGAACATCACAACACTCGACAGATTGTTGTATGTTGGCAAAAGAGGAATGGGGGCTTTGGAGTACCATCCAGAGGCAATTGAGAGTGATGAAGATAGGCCAAAGATTGCACTTGATTTGTCCTTGTTGGCGCAGTTGTCTGAGATTGTATTAAATCGTAGCAAAGATTTAAATCAAAAATTGCAAGAGGTAAAAAAAATAGAAGATGCCATGAGTATCATACAAGTTAGCTCTAGTGCTGGTGGGGCTAGAGCAAAAGCTGTCGTAGCCAGAGATAAGTCTGGTTTGTTTTATGATGGCACACAGATTTATGATAGCTCATTTGACTATTGGCTATTAAAATTTGATACAGATGCAAACAGTGATAGAGATAGTAATGACCCAAAAGGAATGACTAAAGTAGAATATATCTACTCTAAAATAGCAAAAAAATGTGCAATTGCTATCCCAAATATTGACTATGTTTTAGATGGTGATAGTTTTCATTTTATGATTGAAAGGTTTGATAGAGTAGAGGGCAGAGGAAAAATCGAAAAACTACACTATGCATCTTGGGCGGGTTTGGCTCATGCTGATAGGGACGCGACAGGAACATACTCTTACGAACAACTTGTGCTGTTGATGCGCGAGCTAAATATGTCTCAGGCAGAAATCACAGAGCTTTTTAAACGAGCAGTTTTTAATATTGTTGGTAGAAATCAAGATGACCATACTAAAAATTTTGGTTTTTTGATGGATAAAAGTGGCACATGGAGCTTTGCACCTGCTTTTGATATGACATACTCATTTGACCCAATGGGCAAATGGACCAAGACGCATCAAATCAAATTAAATCAAAAGCAAGGGGATTTTATCTTGGGGGATTTGATGAAGTTTGGCGAGTTTTGCAATATAAAATCAAGCACTTGCCGCGATATAATTTTTTCCACGATTGATAATTTTAATGATTTTGCAAAGATGGCAACCGAGCTTGAAGTTTCAAAAGAGCTAACCAGCACAATTGTGAGCGGCATTGAGAAATGCACGCAAAATCTTTTGTCCAATAAGAGACAAAATTAATTACGCACGAGTCTATTTTTAAATACGTTTATCCTTACATGTAAGCCCTCTTTTATTATTTGACACTATTTGTCACAATTTATTTGTATACTTTCCCCCGAAAAACATTTCATATAAAGGAGTTGCTTTTGAGGGCATTTATCTTGGGGTTGGTCGTTGCGTTTGGGCTTAGTGGGTGCGCTACCACACAGCTACAAACACAGGCAAAAACAACCCGTGCCATCTCCTTGTCGCCACAAGTGCTTAGTGACAAAAGAGTGTGGTTGCGTGTTACAGGGACACAAGCGAGCATTTTGGAGCTAAAAGAGCCTCTGGGGGAGGCGCTGCAAAGTCGCGGTGTGACATTAGTGGCAGATGAAAAGGATGCGTCGATAGCTTTACATGTACACACACTTTTTGCGCACAACCTCAAAGAAGCAGCCAATTACCATGCGGCTGGCGTGGGCGGTGGGGTCGCTGGTGTGTTTTCTCGTGCGTCGGGCAGTAGTTCAAGCGACAGCATCCTTGTTGGCGTTGGCGTGGCGTTAGCGATGGGTGTGGCAGATAGAGCCTTGGCGGATGAGGTGTATCGCGCTATTGTGGAAGTCTCCATGCGTGTTAAAGAAGGAAGCGCATGGGGCGTGGAAGAGCGCACGCGTGTGCTTGCCGAGGCGTTAAAGATGGGCCTAGAGCCCCAAGAGGCGAAGGAAACCATGGAAAAACAAGTGGTTTACCATATCGCAGAAATACTACATTAAGGAGAGAAAATGAAAACAACTTTTTTGGTGCTA
>NZ_JAFHKK010000046.1 GCF_016937535.1 Sulfurospirillum tamanense
GGCTTCAAGATGCGCAAGGCCGGGGTGTTGTTGTGGCGCACTGACGGCTTCTTCTTCCGCAAAAGGGGTTTCGCGGTCGCTTTCATACCACGCCTCAAAACGCTCCTTCTCTACGACGTGAATTTTTGAGAGCATGTACGCATGGCGCGTGCCGCAGTACTCTGCACACAACACATCGTAACTGCCTAATTTCTCAGCCTTAAACCACGCGCTGTAAACCTTGCCTGGCACCGCGTCTTGTTTAATCCGAAAGGCGGGCACGTAGTACGAATGCAACACGTCGTTAAGTTTAGCCGTGATATCAAGCTTCACATTCGTGTCGATGGGCACGTAAAGGTCTCTGGTTTTTTTGCCATTGGGGTACTCGTGAGTCCAAAACCACATCTGCCCCACAACCTTTACATGTAAGTTATCTTCTGGAATTTCACGCATCACCTTAAGGCTCGTGTAACCGTAGTAAAACATCACCCCAAGCAAGAGTGTGGGCACAACCGTCCACAGGATTTCTAAAACCGTATTGTGTTCGATGTTTTTGACTTGGTTTCTACTGTGGCGTTTTGCGCTGTACTTGTAGAGAAAATAAAACATCACCCCCACCACAAGAACAAAGATGCCAATAGACAACCCCATCACAACCCATATGGCCAAATCCACCTCACTGGCAAAACTTGAAACGCCCTCCATGCCTTCTAACATAGCAAACCTCCTTGTGCAACCCGCGCAAAGACATCATGTGGCGTGTAGCGGTAGTACGTATCAATCGCCATAATCACATAAATGATGACCAAAACAACCAAAGAAGAGTAGATAAGGGTCTTAAGGAGCCTTGATTCAGTTTTAATGTGCATGTAGTAGGCCACAATCAAAAAAGCCTTCACAGTCGCTAGCCCCATCTGCACGATGAGTGTGGGTGCCAACGCAAGGCTAATCAACATCGGCTGCAAAAGCGTCAGTGCCGTCAAAACTATCAGCAAAAAAAAGACACTCACGTAAGTCTTTGCCCTAATGGGCTGCAATGTTTCATCGTGTTGCATCTTTGCCTCCTAATAAATCAGATAAAAAAGTGGAAAAACAAACACCCACACAAGATGCACTAGATCCCAATACAACGCTGTATTTTCCAAAATGACAAAGTTTTTTGGCGTGATTTTTTGGGAACGAATCAAACCAAGCACCCAAAGCATAGTCCCAATGCCTAAGATGATGTGCAGTCCGTGCAAGCCTGTGATGCTAAAGTAAAGGCCAAAAAACATCACCGCGCCATCACCCATGCTCGCAAGGTGTGCGGAACCGGGGTAAATGCCGTGGCTTATCTCTGTGTTCCACTCTACATACTTAATGCCCAAAAACACCACCGCTAGGACAATGGTGAGCCAAAGGTAACGCTTACATGTAAGCACGTCGCCGTTGCGTAGCTTCACCAAAGAAAGCCCCATACACAAGGCCGAAATCAAAAGGATGACCGTATTTGTCCCGCCCAAGAAAAGGTTCAAGCCTCCCGAAGAGGTGACAAAGGCCTCGTCAAATTGAAACAGGTAAAAGGCGTAAATCAAAAACATGGAGCCAAAAATCATCACTTCGGTAAACAAAAAAAGCCAAAACCCAATCTTAGCACCAATGTAATCATCGTTGAAATCTACGATTTCATGGGCGTTTCCCTCTTTGTCATACGCAACTTCTACTTTCTTATCCATGGCCCTGACCCTCCTTTACCGAAAGATCCATCCTGTGCACAGGTTCGCCGTTTTTGTACTCGTATGGTTTGAAATCCACATAGGGAATCTCCCCAAAATTTTCCAACTGTGGCGGGGATGGAATCTGCCATTCTAGCGTCGTCGCGTTCCAAGGATTGGGACCAGCAGGCTCGCCGTACCTCCATCCACGGTAGAGCGTCACAAGCATGTAGACGATGCCGATGGCAAAAATCCAAGAGCCAACCCCTGAGAGCTTGTGGTAAATCTCAAACTCGGGCAAATAGTCAAAATAGCGCCGTGGCATACCAAAAGCACCTGCTAAAAACATAGGAAACCACAAGAGGTTAAACCCTACAAACACCGTATAAAAAGCTCTTATGGCGTGCTTTTCGCTGTACATGCGGCCCGTGAATTTGGGGAGCCAGTAGTGAAACCCTGCGAACATCAAAAAGGCAACGCCGCCTAGCATCGTGTAGTGAAAGTGAGCCACTACAAAATAGGTATCATGAAAGTAGACATTCACGCCGATGGTGCCCAAAATCAGCCCCGTAAGCCCTCCGATGATAAACGTCACAAAGGTGCCAACCGTCCAAACCATGGGCGCTTTAAAATCGATGGAGGCCTTGTACATGGTCGCAATCCAATCAAAAAATTTCACCCCCGTAGGGATGGCGACAAAAAAAGTGAGGAGCGAAAAAATCAACTTTACCATGTCGGAGATGCCCGAAGTAAACATGTGGTGCCCCCACACAAGGTAGCCAACCCCCGCAATCATCGCCGAAGAAATAGCGATAGAGCGGTACCCAAAGATGGGCTTACGACAAAAAGTCGGCACGATTTCAGAAGCAATCCCAAAGGCAGGGAGAATCATCAAATACACCGCAGGGTGCGAATAAATCCAAAACATGTGTTCAAAGAGCACTGGGTCGCCCCCTTTGGTCGGGTCAAAGAACCCTACCCCAAACACCCGCTCAAAGATGACCATCACCAGCGAAACCCCCACAATGGGTGTCGCGAGGATTTGTATCCATGCGGTTGAGTAAAGCCCCCACACAAACAGTGGCATCTTAAAAAAGGTCATCCCCGGTGCGCGAAGGCGGTGAATGGTCGTCACAAAGTTGATGCCCGTGAGGATGGAAGCGAGGCCAAGGATAAACGCGGCGGTTAGTGCCCAGATGACATTGGTGCCTGTTTTGATGCTATAAGGGGCGTAAAATGTCCAGCCCGTATCGGCAAAGCCATCGCCCACAAACAGCGAAGCCACCGCTAAAATCGCGCCAAACATATACAACCACCACGAAAGCAGGTTGAGTTTTGGAAACGAAACATCCCGCGCGCCTATTTGCAAGGGCAGGAGGAAGTTGCCAAGGGCAGCGGGGATGCCAGGCACGATGAAGAGAAAAATCATAATCACACCGTGCATGGTAAAGACTTGGTTATACCGCTGGGGCGACATGATGTCTTGCCCGGGGCTAAAAAGCTCCAAGCGCATAGAAAGGGCAAGCCCCACGGCCACCAAGAAAAACGCAAGCATTGAAAAGAGGTACAAGATGCTCACGCGCTTGTGGTCTATGCTAAAAATCCATTGAAAAATCTTGCTTTTATGGTGCCCGAACACCGTATGGGTGTGTTCGTAAAAACTGCCTGGGATACTAGGACTCATGGTCTGGATCTCCTTTTTTTCTTCGCTTAGCGGTGATAAGATAGATAAAAAATCCACTGATTAGCACAAGCATAACCGTGGCAAAAATCTTGTTGATAGAAAGGACGTATTTGCTGTTTTCAGGGTCAAAAGAAAAACAAAACGCAAGGGCTTTTGCAATGGTCGGACGCACCTTGCCCTCGCTGGCTTCAAGCAGTGCCATCTTCACATCAAAATGCAGGTATTTGATGCCATTGAGGTAACGCGTAATCTTTCCCTCGGGCGAAACGATGGCAAGCCCCGCAGGGTGAATGTAGTCCACAAAGCCTTGTTTGTTGATGATTTTTTCATACTCAAACCCAAGAGATTGGGTGAGCGCGTCGATGGTCGCTTTGTCTTGTGCGACTAAAAAATTCCACGCATTTTGGTCAAAATCTTTGCGCAATGCATTGAGGTGGTTGCGCTTGCTCTCAAAGGCATCATCAGGGGAATCTTCAGGGGCAAAACTGATGGTAAGGGCACGGTATTCTCTCCCTTCTTTGAGCTGTATTTTATCGAGAGATTTCACAATGCCATCTATCTGCGGGCCGCAAATGCCAGGGCAGGAGAAGTAATTGAGCGAGATAATCGTAGGCTTGCCTTGTAAAAATTCGCCTAGGGTTTTTTCTTGGGCATTTTCATCCACAAAGGTAAGCTCAAGGGGAAGATAGGAACCTAATCTTTCATAGGTGCCTATTTTTGCGCCATCACCAAAAGCAACACACACCGCGACCAAACATGCCATAAAAATGAGTTTCATGGGAAGCCAATCTTTAAATTATTTTTTTTTCGTCACAAGAAATGGTATCCCAGTGGAGATAAATGTAATATTATTTTAATAATGTTGACTATAATGCATAAAATAATTTTAAGGAGAAGTTGATGCTCAAAACGTTTTTCGCAGCATTGTTCGTGTGTGCCACTTCTGTTTTTGCCGCGCCCATCGAGGTTTCAGATGCCTATGCAAGGGAAGTTCCACCAAACCTTAAAAACTCTGCTGCTTTTATGAAGATTGCAAATACTACCACAGAAGAACTCTTTCTCCTTGGTGCTGCTTCGCCTGTTGCCACGCGCGTTGAACTGCATGAACATGTAATGGAGGGGGAGATGATGAAAATGCGACCCGTCGAAAAAATCGCCATCGCACCTCACGCACACACCACTCTCGAACCAGGCGGCTTACATGTAATGCTCATCGGCCTCAATACACCCTTGCGTGAAGGTGAAACCATCGTTCTTGAATTGTACTTTTCAAACGGCCAAAAACAGACACTTGATGCAGTACCCATAAAAAGTGTTATGATGGGGATGAAAAAACATAAGATGTAAAATTTTACATAAACAATGGAGATGTCATGAAAAAAGGGGTTATTTTTCTCGTGGGCATGGGTTTGCTCTTTGGGATTTTTTGGGCGGGTGCCACATATGTACAAGACCAAAGGGAGGTAAAACCCTACGCATTTGAACTCCAAAGTGCCGATGGGCCCGTACGCCTGAGTGATTTTAAAGGCAAAATGCCCATCGTCTATTTTGGGTACATGTACTGCCCTGACATCTGCCCCACTACCCTTGCCCAAGCCGCTAACGCCTTGCAAAAACTCCCCAAAGAAGAGGCCGATAAGTTTCAACTCCTTTTCATCAGTGTTGACCCCGAAAGGGACGGATTGAGAGACCTTAAAGAGTACGCACAGTATTTTTACCCTGACGCCCTAGGCCTAACCGGTGAAGCGCCTGCCCTTAAAGAAATCACGCAAAACTACGGTACCTACTACGCAAAAGAGTACATTGAAAATTCGGGCGTAGATTACACCGTGGCCCACACGACTTTTCTTTATTTTCTCGACACGCAAGGGAGACTGGCTCACACCATTAAACATTCCCAATCGCCTGATGAAATCTTTCGCGCACTCCAAAAAATGCTCATTATTGCCAAAAATGAATAACCTAGATTTTTTGCACAAAGACTTTTTCTCGCCTGAAAAATACGCCAAAATGGTAAAAACATACCAACAAAAAAACGACCCAATGGGATGGTTTGATGCTATTTACCAAAGCGCTAAAGGGGATTTTAGTAAGGTTTTTTGGGCAGATTTGGAACCAAGTCCTTACCTCGTAGCGTGGCTAGAAAAAACCACCGTCCAAAACCCCCGCAAAAAAGCCTGTGTTATTGGTTGTGGCGTGGGTGATGACGCCGAGGCTTTGGCTGGCTTTGGCTTTGAGGTCACCGCCTTTGACATTTCCCAAACGGCTATTGATTTATGTACCAAAAGATACCCCAAGACAACAGTGGATTACGTTGTTGCTGATTTGCTTGATTGCCCAAAATCTTGGCGTGAGGCGTTTGATGTGGTTTATGAATGCAACACCTTACAAGTGCTCCCAGACGCGCTCAGGAAAAATGCAAGAGCAGCCATGAGCGCACTTGTCGCCCAAGGCGGGTATATTTTGGTCTCGTGTCGAAGCAGAAACGAAGGGGAAAAAGAAGACGAGATACCAAAACCCCTCGCCAAATCCGAATTAGAAAAGTTTAAAACCAGCGACAACCTCTGCGAAGTGCATTTCTTGGCTTACGATGACGCACAAAACGTGCCACACTACTTTGCCGTGTATCAGCGCGCAAGGGCTTTAAACCACTTGTCGCACAAGGCTTTGTAAACTTTCTTGTAACACTCTAATTTTATAAAATCTATTTTTTCTTTACATGTAACGTAAGAAGCCAAGAAAAAACGGGTTTCTTTTTTGCCAAGGCCAAACTCCACAATGAGGGAAGCTAAGTCAAAATAGCGGTCATTAACCCTTGCGTACTCCCAGTCGATGAGCTTAACGCTGTGCCCATGAAAAAGGATGTTTTTGGGGTTTAAATCATGGTGACACAGCACGGGTTCTTTTTTAGCGTTTTTAAGTTTTTTAAAACGCACCTTTGAGGGCGTGTGTTCCTTGTCCTCACCGTAGGACTTTTGGTGCCATTTCATGCCATGAAGGGTGCGCAGTGCTCTTCCAAGTCTCTGAAGTTGCCTTAGTGATGGGGCAATGCAATGCTCCCCTTTTGCGAATTCTATGACCATGAGGTTATTTGCGCTATCTAGAAGCAAAGGTTTTTGGCCGATGCCTTTGATAAAGGCTTTTTTGCCTATCTCAAATTCGCGCTTGCGGTCAAGAGAGCTTTTACCAAAAACCCGTAAGAGGTAGCGGTGTTTTGTGCTCACAAGAAGGTAATTTGTGTTGTTGTAGCCTTGGTTTTCTAGGCGCGTAAGGCTGATGAGCGTCTCGTTGGCAAAGAGCGCGTAGGACCGCAAAAGGTTGATATTCATAGGCGCTTGGCATCATTTTTCCACTGAAAAAAGCCCCAAAGCGCCAACACCGTGTAAAGACAAAACAACACCGCCGTCAAATAAAAGGCTTTTTCGATGTAAATGTAAATAGAAACCGCGTCGATGACCACCCAGTAAAGCCAATTTTCTAAAACCTTTTGCGCTAGCATGTAGGTCGCAAACACCGCAAACACCGTCGTGGCCGAGTCTAGGTAGGCAAAATCTGCGTGCGTGTAGGTGTCCATCACGTAGCCAAACCCTAGCGACACGCCGCCAAGCAAAGCGATGATGGTGAGGTTTTTTAGCACGCCCCATGCGCTTACATGTAAGCTTTCCTTGCCTGTTTTTCCGTATTTCCACACATACCAGCCATACACCGCCATGACAAGATAATATCCGTTAAGCACCGAATCCATCAACAATGCCGCGTCAAAAAAGAGAATGGCAAAAATAAGCGTACTCACAAACGCCGCAGGCCAACACCACAAACTTTGGCGCATCGCTAGAAGCAAATACGCCACAGACAACACCACCGCCACCCCTTCCCACGGGGACGTGGCGATAAGCGCTTCGTACACGCCATTTAGAAAGTCGTTCATTTAGTTCCTTGAATTCATTATTTCATAAAGCCAGAAGTTCAGTGTTTTCACAAATGAGATTGTATAATCTTTCATGGAAAAATTTATGCAGATTAAAAAAAATCATCACTATGTTTGGGCTTATTATTTAAAAAGTTGGGCCGATGAGAACAAAGAATTATTTTATATTTCAAAGAAAGGAAAAATTTCAAAGGATAATATAAAAGGTTTGGCAAAAGATACCTCTTTTTATAAAATACATTCACTTAATAATGAAGATATAAATTTTATTAAACAGTTATCAGCTATTTCTCCAAAGTTTTTAAGAGATATTCACAATAGTCAATTAAAATTTTTTCAAAAATTGCTTTTTATAGAAAACTTTCCAATCAACCCCAAATATTCGAAAGAGTACTCCCTGCTTGTTGAAGCAATAAAATCAAACTCCTTAGAAAATACATATACTATTGTTGAGCGCTTAGCACTGGAAGTTATTTCCGAATTAGTTCAAGGAAATTCAATGATACTTAAAGATAAAAAGTGTTTGATAAATTTTTTATACTATATTGGACATCAAATTACGCGAACAAAAGCATTTAAAGACAAATGCTTGGCTGCGTTAAAAGACGATGGCCGATTATTTAATTTATGGGAAAAAAACTGGTGGTTTGTAAGCTATATGCTTGGTATTAATCTAGGCCATAGTTTATACCAAAACAATACAATAGATACACATATTTTTATAGAAAACAATACAAACATACCGTTTATAACAAGTGATTCCCCTGCAGTTAACATACATTCATCCCTAGAGAAGCTCAAAGAAAATGAATCTCCTCAATTTATGGATTTATACTTTCCCCTTTCCCCAAAATACGCTTACATGATATGTGATTCAAATGATTATGAAAATTTAAAGGATTTTGTTAGCGAAAAAGATGTAGTAAGTTTAAACGAAAGAATATATACAAAATCCCATAAAACAGTATTTTCAAATCCAAGGAGGCGCTTGTAAAG
>NZ_JAFHKK010000047.1 GCF_016937535.1 Sulfurospirillum tamanense
AACAACGTGACGTAATTTTTCGTCAAGCAAATTACGACCAACTCACAGGACTTCCTAATCGCCATCTTTTTCAAGATAGACTCAATCATGCCTTCAAGGAGTCCAAACGCTCTTCAAAGCCTCTTGCGCTTCTTTTTTTAGACCTTGATAATTTCAAACGGATTAATGATGTTTTAGGGCATAGTGTTGGGGATGACGTACTAGTAAAGGCAGCAGGTATTTTAAAAGAGGCAACTAGGGAGTCTGACGCACTGGTGCGTTTTGGCGGAGATGAATTTTTGGTTTTACTTAAAGACTCAGACAAAGACGATGCTTTACATGTAGCCAACAAAATCCTCAAGCTTTTCAAGCCTGTGATGGACTTCAAAAAACACACCCTCTCCCTCTCCCCAAGCATTGGTATCGCCATATTTCCAGATCATGCAAACACTCCTGAAGAGTTGATTCAAAAAGCAGACATCGCTCTTTACGCAGCAAAATCTCGGGGTAAAAATCAAGCCTCACTTTTTAGCGTCTAAACGTATTTTTTGCATGTGCCAGAATATTCAGCCTTCTGGCACATAGATTTGATGCTACTCTTTTGATTCTTCTTTTTTGCGCTCATGTAGTGCTGCTTTTGCCATCAAGTGAGCACTCACTGGTGCTGTAATGAACAAAAAGAGCGTAATAAGCACTTCATGTAGACTAATTTCACCTTTAAAAGTAATGTAATACAAAGTAGAGGCAATCAAAATGGATCCCACGCCCAGCGTTGTTGCCTTGGTTGGCCCATGCAAACGCATAAAAAAATCTGGCAATTTAATAAGTCCAATAGAGCCCACAAGGGTAAAAAAAGCTCCCAGTAATATTAGAAGAGAAATAATAATTTCCATAACGCCCCCTACTCGATAATATCGCCACGTAGCAAATATTTGCTAAGGGCAACAGTACCAACAAAACCCATCAGCGCAATCAAGAGTGCCGCTTCAAAATAGAGGGTGTTTTTGAGGTACAAGCTAAATAAAACCAACAATGCAACCGCATTGATATAGGATGTATCTAGCGCCAAAATACGATCAGGAACACTTGGCCCCCAAATAAGTCGGTACATATTAAAAATCAACGACAATACAATCATAATAAACGCCGCAGGCAAAACAAAACTTAGCATGGCTTAAATACCTCCATTAAAGGTTTTTCATAGCGTTCTTTGATACGCGCTATCTCTTCTTCTTTGTTCTCTACATGTAAAGCATGGACAAGCAGTGTTTTTTTGTCTTGGCTCAAATCACTCGAAACGGTTCCTGGCGTCAAAGAGATAGTGCTTGCCAAAACACTAATTCCTAGCGGATGCTCAATATCTAAAGGGATTTCCATAAAATCAGATTTGAGCAACTCATTAGGACTCAAGATTAACTTTGCCACCGTAATGTTAGCAATAAGAATATCATAGGCCACCACAAGTGCAAAACGCAGAAAAACAGCAGGGTTGCCAAAACAGATTTTCTCTGGCCAAAAACGGGCTGTAAACCAAGGGATAAGGATAGCTACTATGCCACCCAAAACCACATGTCCCATGGCTACCGTATTGTTAAGCAAAAGCCATGCAATAACCAGAAAAACACTCAAAAAAGGATGAGGAAGCCATGTGCTTTGTTTTTTTACTTCTGCCATTATTGTCCCTCCATCATGGGTTGCAATACAAGTTCTATGTAGCCTTTTGTGTCATAAAGCATCGTTGCTGTTTCATTTAAAAATCCAGAGATAGGATTTGCAAAAAGCACCAAGCCCACACTCATGGCCAGCAAAAAAAGTGCGGGTAGAAAATGCGATGTTTTCACTGTTGCTGTGAGTGCACTTTGTTCTTTGTCGGTGTCATAAAAGAGCAAAGAGCCCGTTCTGGTAAGAGAGATGATGACAAACAAGCCCGTTAGCAACACAACAAAATAGACCATTCCTGCATTTGTGCTCTCTAGTGCGCCCTGGAGTATCATCATTTTGCCAAAAAATCCAGACAACGGCGGCATTCCTGCCATACCTACAGCAAAAGCAAAAAAGAGGCTTCCGGCAAAAATCATCTTTTTAAATGGAGGGGTTTGAACTATTGCATCGCTATACTTTTCACGCAAATTGCTGATATTGTCTGCAAGCAAAAAGAACCCGCCCGCAACCAATGTAGAGTGCAACATGTAGTAAAGTGCACCTCCAAGGGAAACGGAAGTATTAATGCCAAGCGCAACTAGTAATGTTGCCACTGAAGCTAGCACCAAATAGGCAACTTGTTCTTTGAGGGCTTTTGCACTCATGACGCCAAAGGTCGCCAACACAAGAGTAATGAGACCAAAAAACAAAACCCAAGGCAAATGGTAAAAGCTTAAACTTCCCGCTTCGCTTCCAAAGAGTGTACCATGAACGCGAATGATGCTATACACTCCCACTTTTGTCATAATGGCGAACAACGCCGCCACAGGCGCACTGGTGTGTGAATAAGCGCCTGGAAGCCAAAAATAGAGCGGAAACATTGCTGCTTTGAGTCCAAATACCAGCAAAAGCAACAACCCAGCCCCGGCTACAACGTTGACATTATCAGGGGAGAGTGTGCTAATTTTTAAGGCCATGTCGGCAATGTTTAACGTCCCCAAAATCCCATATAATGCTCCTACGGCAAAAAGGAAAAGCGTTGAGCCTACAAGGTTGATAATGACATAATGCAAACTGGCTTTAGTGCGTTCTTTGCCATGTCCATGCAATAAGAGAGAGTAGGAAGCGAGTAGTAAAATTTCAAAAAAGACAAAAAGATTAAACACGTCGCCTGTTAAAAAAGCGCCATTGATACCAAAAAGTTGCAAGTGAAATAAAACATGAAAATGAACATTTTTGCCATCTATGTTAGTGATGATTGCGTACCACAAAGCCCCAAAAGCCAATACAGAGGTAAGCAACACCATGGTAGCAGACAAAGAGTCCAGCACTAATGTGATGCCAAAAGGAGCAATCCAATTTCCAAGTTGATAGGCCACATGGCCCGTGTTGGCAAGCGTGGAAATGGTCCATATATTGAGAATTACCAACAGGAACATCAGCATTATTGAAAGCATCTGTTGTGCTTTGTGGCTCAACACCTTGGCAAATAGAATAGCAATAGCCCCAAATAGCGGAAGCAAAATCGGTAAAATTGCGCTATGCATCATTGGACCTCTCCTGTAGTTTGAGGTGATCCTGTGCCATCGACATGGTCATTTCCTAACTCATGTTGTGCGCGAAGTGCCAGCACTATCACAAAGGCTGTCATTCCAAAACTAATAACAATAGCCGTTAACACCAAAGCTTGAGGCAAAGGGTCTGCGTAAGCTTCAATGCCATCGCGCAAGACCGGAGGCATGTTTACATGTAAACGCCCCATCACAAATAAAAACAAATTAACCGCATAGGCTAGCATTGTTAGTCCAAGTACAACGGGGTATGTGCGCGCCTTCAATGCCAAAAAAATCCCCGCTCCAGCGAGGGTGGCGATAATAAGTGCTATGAGAACTTCCATTATTTTTCCTCCTTCGCTCGAATAATTTCATCGGTGAGTTTGTGGGAAGTGAGACTTAATTTTCCCAACTGCACCAAACTCATTACCGTTGCTCCAACTACCACTAAAAAAACACCCAAATCAAAGGCAATAGCACTAGCAATCTCAAATTCGCCCACAATCGGCCAATGCACATGGGTAAAGGCGGAAGTCAAAAATGGATACCCAAGCAGCATAGACACCAAGCCTGTCACTCCTGCAATCAACACTCCATAGCCAATCAAAAAGTGTTTGTCAAAACCTAGGCGTTTGGTTGTCCATTCGATACCATTAGCAAGGTACTGAACAATAAGTGCCACAGCAGCAATAAGCCCAGCAATAAAGCCGCCACCTGGAAGATTATGGCCTCGCAAAAAGATATACACCGCCACTAGCAGCATGAGTGGCATGAGTAAACGCAACAGCGATTGCATAATATGAGGATGAGCATCGCTAGACCAACGCACCCCGTTTTCATTGCGCGAGGGCGCAAAGAGTCTTAGGCCTTGAAGCATTGCAAAAATGCCTAGCCCCGCGATACCAAGCACGGTAATTTCACCCAAGGTATCAAAGCCCCTAAAATCAACCAAGATAACATTGACCACATTGGTTCCGCCTCCGCCGCTTAACGCGTTAGCTAAGAAATAATCTCCAATAGTGGTGTACTCACGGGTTAACACAGAGAGGGTTAAAACAAATACGCCAATGGCTCCTAAAAACGCAATAGCGGTGTCGTATTTAACTTTATGAGAAGAGGATTCCTTGGGTGTTGTAGAGGGCAAATAGTACAAGGCAAGCAAAATAAGCACCACCGTAACCACTTCCACGCTCAATTGCGTCAAAGCCAAATCAGGGGCAGAAAACTTAATAAACACTAACGAAACAATTAAGCCAACCATCCCAATAATAACCAAGGCAAGCAAGCGTCTACGGTGAAATTTCACCGTAGAAAATGCTGCAATCATTAATCCCGCAGTAACAATGATACTAATCCAGTCTACTGGCAAAAAGGCACGCTCTCCAAAAAGTGGCGCATTTCCATATGTAAAGCCGATGGTTCCCATAATAAGGGCAATGGAGACAAAACTGTAAACTGAAAATTGTAATGAACCTGTGTGAAGCAAACCGCTACAGCGTCTGGCAAAAGAAAAACAGGTGTCGAGCACGGCACCATAAGGAATCCTCGCGTCAACATGCGCTAGATTTTTCTCATACCATGCGAATAAGGCTACCCGTTTGCTGTACATGTAAATACCACCGACCAATGCCAGAGCACTCATTAAAAGAGGAACATTAAATCCGTGCCACACAGCCAAAGAGTATTGTGGTAGTTGTCCCTGAAGTGAGCCCTCAACAGCCACAGCAAGCACCGGGGCGGCGGTGTACATGGGCACTATACCCACGACAAAACAAATTACCACCAAAACATTAACGGAAAATTTCATTCCATGCGGAGGCTCGTGTGGGGTTTTTTCTAAACCTGTAGCCTTTGGCCCAAAAAAGACAGCATGAACAAAGCGAATAGAATAAGCAACAGAAAGAGCCCCGCCAAGGGTTGCAAGCAGAGGAAACAACACCCCAAACCCATCCACTATCGTACGTTCAAAAAACATCTCCTTACTCAAGAAGCCGTTAAACAAAGGAATGCCCGCCATAGAAGCGGCACCTACCATTGCCAACGTGGCCGTGTGAGGCATTAAGGAAAGTAGTCCACTTAAGCGACGCATGTCTCTTGTGCCTGTTTCATGGTCCACAATGCCCGCAACCATAAACAAAGAAGCCTTAAACGCTGCGTGGTTCATGATATGAAAAAGTGCAGCAACAACCGCAAGAGGCGTAGAGAGACCAAAGAGCAAAGTAATCAAGCCCAAATGACTCACTGTAGAATAGGCCAGCAAGCCTTTTAAGTCGTGCTTAAAAAATGCTGTAAATGCCCCCAACAAAAGCGTTGCAAGGCCTGCTCCTGTGACAATCACCATCCATTCTGCCGTACCATTAAGGGCAGGGTAAAGACGCGCGAGCAAGAAAATACCTGCTTTTACCATGGTAGCAGAATGCAAGTACGCCGAAACAGGGGTAGGGGCAGCCATGGCATGGGGAAGCCAAAAGTGAAAAGGAAATTGAGCAGATTTGGTTAAAACCCCCAAAAGCACCAAGATGACCATAGGAGTGTACCAAGGACTCGCTACAATTACTTCCTTGCTAGCCAAAATGACCGAAAGCTCGTAACTTCCTGCAATGTGTCCTAAAAGCAATGCCCCTGCAAGGAGCGCCAAGCCACCCGCTCCTGTGACCACAAGAGCCATCATCGCGCCATCGCGACCCTCTTTTTTGTGTTGCCAAAAACTAATGAGCAAAAAAGAGCTCAGTGAGGTTAGCTCCCAAAAAACAACAAGCTGGAGGATATTTTCAGAAAGAGAAATACCAACCATAGAACCCATAAACAAGAGAAGATAAGAGTAAAACCTTCCCATGGAGTCCTTGCTTGAGAGATAATACCGCGCATAAATGACAATCAATAACCCGATGATTAAAATCAAGTAAGCAAAAAACATCCCCAATCCGTCTAGGCGAAAAGAAAAGTTGAGCCCGATACTTTCAATCCATGCCCACGACTGAACAAGTGTATGTCCCTCAAATGGCAAATGCGCCAACTGTGACAAAACAACAAGGCATAAAAGCGTAACAATCCCTGCTCCCCATGCACTTGCAACCCTGTGAACTTTCGCAAGATATGCTACTACCCCTGCCCCAAAAAATGGCAACAATGCCACAATGGGCAGGCCTATTGCATCTAATGTCATATGCACCTACCATTAACTCCACACGGATGTGGAAAAGTGTAAAAAATGGCTTTATTATAGCTATATTTTTTTAAAAACACCCCAAAACTACGGAGTCTGAGGATGGCTTGCTATAAAATAGTGGTGCAACCAAAGAGAGAAAGCAATCACAACGCTACCTATTAAGAGGGAGGATAAATGGGTGGGTTTTTCCCAGAAAAAAAGATTAACAAAAAGGCCTGCAGGAACCAATGCATTATTCATAATAGCCAAAATGCCCGCATCTACTTGACAAGCTCCCTTGTTCCACCAAAAATACCCCAGACCAGAGGCGATCACACCAAGCCATAACAATACGCCCCATTGAAAGAGAGTAGGAGTAGTGTGAGTGGTATCACCTAAAAATACAAAAGCCACGCCAACTACGCTCAATGCACCTAGGTGAAAGTACCAAAATCCATCACGCTGGGTGAAAGTTGTATGGGATTCCATTACTTTTTTGTAAGCGCTTTGCCCCAGGGCAAAACAGATATTAGCCCCCTGAACCAGCAAAAATCCTTTGATAAATGTGCTATCAATCTCATAATAACGGATGATATACGCCCCCAAAACGGCCACACCTGTGCTTAATAAATACAAGGGGCGGAAGGTGCGATGCAATGCGTCGTACATTAAGGTAACGTAAAAAGGGGTAAAAACCGTAAAAAGCACCACCTCAGAAACTTTTAAATAACCAAAAGAGTGGTAAAAAAAGAGGTACATTAACCCCACCTGAACAGCTCCAATTGCCATAATCTTTAGTCCAAGCTTTTTCGGAACAGCGTTAAATTTCACAAAAGGAAAAAAGATAATCGCGGCCAATCCTACTCGCACTAAAACAGCGAAATAAGCATCAATTCCCCCTAAAAATTCCCCAATTAAGCTAAATGAAAATGCCCACT
>NZ_JAFHKK010000048.1 GCF_016937535.1 Sulfurospirillum tamanense
ATTTACCCCACGCGCGCGTGCTTCGTAGCTAGAGGTCACCACCACGCCACGCGGGGTAGTTTGCGCAGGAGTCGCACCAAAAATCCCCTCGCTACTGCCGCCACCCACCGCCAAGGGAATGCCCCGCACGCTAGGGTTGCGAATGCGCTCCGCTGAACAATAGTAACAATCTAGGTCAATGTGTAAAATCATGGGGTTATTAAAGCATAAAATTGAAAAAATGGTGCAAAATATCGCACCGTGAAAACTATTTGGATAACGCCTTTGAAGCAAAGCTCCAAAGACTACGCTAACGCTGAGTTTCCCTCGGCGGGAGGCCCGCGCACCCTTGCTTTTATTTTAAATACGCCTTTGAAGCAAAGCTCCAAAGTCTACGCTAACGCTAAGTTTCCCTCGGCGGGAGGCCCGCGCACCCTTGGTGCTTTTAGTCTTTTTTGTTTTCCAGTGCTTCAAACTGGGCTTCGTCGAAGTCTTGGTGGTCGAAGGTTGCGGTGGCGTTTAGGTTTTTCGTGGTCTTAGCCCCTAGGGCTTTGAGCTTTTCTACGCGACCTAGGACGTTTCCTTGGCCTTGGGTGAGTTGCTTGCTCGCGTTTTCATAGGTGTTTTGAAGGGTTTGCAGCTGCGCGCCAAAACGGTCAAAACTCTCCACAAAGCCGTTCATTTTGTCGTACAGTTTGCCCGCTTCCGCGAAGAGTCGCTGGGCGTTAGACGAGGAAAGTTCGCTTTGCCAGTAGAGGTAAATGGTGCGCAAAGAGACCGTCAACGTCGAGGGCGTGACGATGGCAATGTGCTTTTTGAGGGCGTATTCGTACAAGGTTGGGTCTTCTTGGACTGCCAAAGCAAAGGCACCTTCGATGGGGACGAACATGAACACGTACTGAAGCGTGCCTGCTTCGTAGTGGGTGTAGTCTTTGGATTCTAAGGTGTCGATGTGGGCGCGAAAAGCCCGCACGAGGGCTTTACATGTAAGGATTTTTTCTTCGGGGGTTTGGGTGCGAATGAAGGCGTCGTAATCCACCAAAGAGACTTTGGAGTCGATGATGATGCTGCGTTTGGCGGGAAGTTTGATGATGACATCGGGCCGTTTGGTGCGGCCATCTTCCCCGCGGTAACTCTCTTGGGTTTCGTAGTGCACGCCTTTTAAGAGTCCTGAGTACTCCAGTACGGTTTCTAAAATCATCTCACCCCAACTGCCTTGGGTTTGTTTTTTGCCCTTGAGGGCTTCGGTGAGATTTTGGGCTTCTTGGGTGATGGCAAGCCCCGCCTTGGCGACGAATTCGATCTCTTTGGAGAGTTTGGCCAGTTTTTCCGTGCTGGATTCTTGGGCGCGCTCGACGCGTTGCTTGAAGGCATCGAGGTTTTCTTTAAAGGGCTTGAGCAAGGTGTCGAGGGATTTTAAAGAGGTTTCATCGAACTTTTTGAGTTTGTTTTCAAGGCCTTCTTGCATGATGGCGTGGAGGTTTAGGGAAAGTTGTTTTTCTTGGGCAGCAAAGCTTTCTTGAAGCTTGGCGTGCGCTTCGTTTTGGGCGTGTAGTCTGGCTTCCAAGGTAGCGTTTTGGGTACGTTCATGCAATAACGTAGCCGCCTGTTCCTCTTTGGTTAACGCTAGTTTTTCTTCAAGGGTTTTGATGCGTTTTTGCGAAATGAGGAGCGACCACAAAAGGCCAAGCACAACGAGAAAACACAGAATGATGGCAAAGAGTTCAGAGTAGGTCATAACCCGCTAGGCCTTGCTTGCAGTAGCTTCATCCCCGCGGATGAATTGCATCAGAAAAACAAGAAAAATGGAAAAGATAAAACCCGTCATGGCACCCACTACGATGAGGAGTTGTTTTTTGGGTGTATTGATTGGCGTGGTTCCGGCGCTAATCTCTCCGATTTGTTTTGTCATGATGACGTTTTCATGAAACGCAGCTTTTTCCTGATGTCTCTGCATAATAAACTCTATTGCAGCACCTAAACTTTCTTTGATGCGCGAGACATCTGTGTCTGTTTTTTGAACCTCCAAAATACTAACGCTTCCCTTTGGCACAGTTGCTTGTACGCCCTTTTCTCGCTCCAAAATTATTGCCAAGTTTGAGGGGTGGTCTAGCAGGCTTGCTTGGAAGTTTTCCCTTTGAATCTCTCCAATTTCAACAAAAACTGTCCCTTTGTAAAGGGGTGTTGGGTTTTGAAAAAGCGCATAAACAATGGCTAACGCCGTTACGCTACATGTAAAGAGGGCAATAAATACTCTTTTGTCCCAAAGGGTTTTAAAAAGTTCTCGCAGGTCGATTTCGTCTTCTTGAAGGATAGGTTTTGAGGTTTCATTCATACGTGTTTCCTTGGTGAAATAGAGAGAAAGTATAGTGTTTTAGGGCTTAAAAAGGTGTTTACTTGGTCTCATTCTGTAGCATCAGCTTGATGCCCTCTTCTGTGCTGTAGGGGTTTTTAAGGCTTAGGGTGTTTTTGCTAGCAGTGTTGTCCACCTCGAGGTTGCCATAAAGCCGTTGGTGCATGGCGGGCTTTAATAATTTGAGTGCGGTTTTAAAAAATGGAATCCTAATGAGCCAGACTTTTCTGCCAAGACCTTGGGCGATGAGTTCACACAGGCGCGTGGTGCTTAAAGGCGCATCATCAGCGCACAGGAAAGTACCACTTTTTTGCTGCATCAAGACCTCATTGACAAGATGGCACAGGTTGCCCACGTAAACAAAACTGCGTTTGTTGTGGATGCCACCAAAGGGCAAAACGGGGAGTTTTTGGATGAGGCGCGTGAGGCTTTGGATGTTTCCTGGGGCGTTTTTGCCATACACCATCGGCGGGCGAATGATACTGATTTTAAAATACTCATCTTCTAATTTCAGGAGTTCTCGTTCTGCACTTAGCTTACTTTTTCCATAGGGTGAAACTGGAGCGCAGGCGGTGTTTTCATCTATCGCCTTTCTGTCTTCACCATGCACAGCGATTGTGCTCATAAAGACAAACTGCTTTACGCCAGATGCTTTTGCTTTTTGAGCAAGATGCAAGGTTTGGGCAACATTGACTCTCTCGTACTCCTCCTCGCTCGCTCCACCCATTTGGTGCACAAGCGCAGAGAGATGCAATACCGCGTCCACACCTTTTACATGTAAAGCCTCAATTTCATCATGCAAAAAACTAAATGCCTGAATGCTGTACTTGTCTTGATACACATTGATAAAATAGCCTCCAATGAAACCACTTGCACCCGTGATGAAGAGCTTGGTCATCAAGACACTCCTTGAGATTTCTTAAACAGACCCAGTATCTTTCGTGGGTAGCGTGACATGATTTTGAAGATGTTTGTATTGATGCCGTTGTCTTTACAGACGCGCACTTGCTCCATATTGTTGATCCAAAGACTGCTTGGCGAGGTGCTGACACCTCCTAGGCGCATTTTGACTAGCACTTTGTTAAGATACATATACTTTAGTCGGTGTGTGTACAAAAACCGAGCCAAGATGTCAAAATCTGCGGCTATCTTTAGGTCTGTGCGGAAGACCCCATGGCGCTCATAGGCCCAGCGCTTCACAAAGAAGGTGGGGTGTGCCGGCATCCATCCGTAGGCGAATTTCTCAGGCGAGAAATGGCTGCTGTCGTAGTAGCGCACGACTCTTTCAAGATTTGCAGGATGGACAAAAACCAAATCTGCAAAGAGTGCATCGCATTGGCTTTGTTCAAAAGCCAATGTTACATCTTCAAGCACGTGAGGGTTGATGTAAAAATCATCGCTATTGAGGATACCCACGATGTCTCCCGTAGCCAAGGCGATGCCTTTGTTCATGGCATCGTACAAGCCGCGGTCGGGTTCGCTCACAAACGCGGCTATCTTGTCGCCGTAGCTTTTGATGATCTCAACCGTACCATCGGTGCTAGCGCCGTCTATGATGATGTATTCGATGTTATCGTATGTTTGCGACAAGACTGATTCTATGGCATCTTTTATTGTGGCGGCGTTATTCCAGACTACGGTGATGATGGAGATTTTTGACCTAGTTTTCAACTGTTATCTTTTTTGATTTTATTTTTACTCACGGTATTTAACCGTGGTTCTGAAATGCTCAGATACAATACGGAAAGCATAACCAAGACCGGAAAAGCATTTCTGGAAACAAAAACGTACTCAGTTATAATATTAGCAATGAGATACAAAACCACCAATAGTAAAAAGAGTGAGAAATCTTTTTGTCTGATTGCGCCATTAGACGCTTTTTTAACTATAAGGTAATAAAATAAAAAAATAAAAAAGACAAACAAAAGCCCACCGTGTGCCAATAGTATGGAAAACAATCCATCGTACCACACAAGCGAACTATTCAACCCAGCACCTAAAAGCAAGCCTGAATACTCCGCATCACTAATGCCAACCATTAGCTTATAGATTCTTCCCTGAGAACTCTGGTCATTAACTAAGTCAAAATTTAAAGCCCGCTGAATCAACCATTGGTTGCCACTAAGAAAAGTATCAACAAATGGCATAAAAAAGGTCGTGAGAAAAAATAAAAGAAGCAAAAACAAGACGAAGTAAATAAGTATTTTTTTTTCAGTAATTAATGTTTTTTTTGAATTAAAAAATTTAAAAATAAAATAAAAGCTATATAATAAAATAGATAGACCCACTAAAAGCAAGCCCGTTCTACTACCTGTCAATAATAGGCCTGCCATTGCATTTGACAAAATAAGAAAGGAGATTATCATGCTATGATTGAAATACTTTCTAAGATAAAACAGATACGCAACAGTGAAAAAACCAAGATATGAAGAATATAAATGCGCGTCTGATTCCATATAGTCACTCGAGAAAGGAAAAGACGGCCTAAGGCTTCCATCTATCACATCGCTTCTTAAAAGAAACGAGTACATATATGTCCAACTACTTAAAAAAATAAAACCTATCAGCAATAGCCAGTTCACTGCACTTACTTGCCTCTTGGTTTCAACAATAGAAACAAGAATCCATGGTACAGTGAAGATGAGTATATATTTATAAATAAACCCAACTCGAGAGAACTCAAAAGAGGCACCAGAAAGTAAACTGAAAAAACTTGAAAGAAAAAAAATCGCGGCCACTACAAAAACAATGAGCAATTGACTCTTGTCTAGCTTTGGATTTGAAAAAATAAACAATGGAAGCAAAACCAATAAAACAACATCCAGCAATCGCACAGATGGCACAAGCTCGTAACTTATTGGAAACACAAAGAGTCCTAGGCAAACCAATGAGAAGCAAATACTACTTAGGTTAATTTTTGCTAAGTAGCGCATCTAATTTCCACTTTAGGATTGTTGCATATTTTGCTAGCATAGGGAACTTTTTGATTAAAATAATTTTAAATTTTGCCATGGCTCTAAGCTCTGATATTAAAACATCCCACACAGACAATCTCTCTTTGCTCATCAGCCTATTGTAAACCCTTGCTGAATCAAAAATATTTTTCTCAAACCCTTTAAATACCCTAGGTTCATTTTCAAGAACATCCATAAGCGCTAGAAGCCTTTTAGCTCTAAAAATAACTTTTTCTTTACTATAGTTGATGATGCCACCAAAAGTTTGATTATCATGTTGTCTGTAAAGATATATTGGCTTATCGATAACATATACATTTTTAGAGTATTTTTTAACAGTTAAAGCTATCCACACATCTTCAAAAGGTAAAGTTTCTGGCATTGGAAATATTTTTTCTGCAATTTTGCGACTAAAAGACCATGACCACTTTGGAAAACTTACTAGATTAGACAATACAAATTCAAACCCTTTGGATATCAAAAGTGGATTTATATTATAAATTGCTCGAGTATTCAATTTATGGTCAGCAATAAAAGCACTATGACAATGAGCATCATATTTTTTCATATTTTCATATTCTCTAAAAAAATCTTGCAGCAACACATCATCAGAATCAATACATTTTATAATATCACCACTAGTCAAACTGTACCCATAATTAGTTCCTGTGACTTTCCCCTTAGATGTATTTTTTACCAACTTTATTCGCTCATCGCCATCTGCAAATCTCTTTGCCACCTCGAAAGTGCTGTCAGTCGAGAAGTCATCCACGATTATAAGTTCCCACTTTACTTCATTTTCCTTTTGAAGCTCTACTATAGCATCTGCAATGTATTTTTCAACATTGTATGCCATCATAATGAAACTAATCATTGCCACTCAAATCCCCAAATCGAAGATTAATTTCATCTTCTGTTAGCTGAAACAAATCCTTATTGGACTTAATTTTATCGATACCCCAATCCCACCATTTCAGGTTTTCAATCAAGCAAATAGTTTCGTGATTAAATCTATTTTTAATAACCTTTGCAGGATTTCCACCAACTATGGAATATTTTGGAATATTTTTAGTTACCACACTTCCCGCCCCAATAACACTTCCTCGGCCTATTGTTACTCCAGATAGAATTACGCAATTTGAACCTATCCACACATCATCTTCTATAATTATGTCGCCTTTGGAAAAAATATCATTT
>NZ_JAFHKK010000049.1 GCF_016937535.1 Sulfurospirillum tamanense
AATCAACTTATTATAAAAACGAGTAGAAAACCATTTGTGTGTCTTTACATGTAAAGATCATATGACACTTTTATATATTTAACATAAAATATTTTAGAAACTATTAAGACACTAATCTAAAAGTGTAAGACATGTTACTAAAAGTATCAACGTAGTGTAAAATACATTTCATTTTTTTGAAACACGCTTTCAAAAAGGTGGCACCTTGTTAGAATAATCCTAAAACATCTACACTAAGGAGTGTTAATGAATGCAATGGTTTTGCTACTCTTAGGATTAGCAGGTTTGGCTGGAGGATTTTTCCTCTACTCTAAGTTTATTGCAGAACGCATCTTGAAATTAAGCGCAGATTTCAAAACACCTGCCCATGAGTTTGAAGATGGAATCGACTTTGTTCCTACAAACAAATATGTTCTTTGGGGCCACCATTTTACTTCAGTGGCTGGAGCCGCACCAATCGTTGGTCCTGCAATCGCAGTAATTTGGGGATGGTTGCCTGCGTTTATTTGGGTTATTGTTGGTACTATCTTTTTGGCCGGCGTGCATGATATGAGCGCAATCTGGGCAAGTGTACGGAATAAGGGGCAATCTATTGCTTCCATAGCAGGCAAGGTGCTTAGTCCAAAAGCTCGAAGCTTGATGATGGTAGTTGTTTTCTTGCTATTATTGATGGTTAACGCCGCATTTGCTGTAGTTATTGCCAATATGATGGTGGCAACTCCTTCGGCTGTAGTGCCTGTTTGGGGCGCCTTGGTTGTTGCATTTATTATTGGTCAAGCTATTTATAAATACAAACTAAACCTTCCTGTTGTTTCATTGGTGGGCGTAGTCGCTCTTTATTTGCTCATTCTAATTGGACCAAGTGTGCCTGTCTCTTTACCTGATTCTGTATTTGGTATGACACCACACACAACTTGGATTATTATACTTTTTACTTATGCTGCAATCGCATCCATGCTTCCTGTTTGGATGTTGTTACAACCCCGAGATTACATCAACGGACTCCAACTCTTTATTGGCCTTGGATTGTTGTATTTTTCTTTCATTGTTGTTGCGCCAGATGTTGTTGCTCCAATGTTTAATACCAATACACCAGAAGGAACCCCATCTTTGGTGCCACTCCTTTTTGTTACTATTGCTTGTG
Source organism: Sulfurospirillum tamanense (assembly GCF_016937535.1). Taxonomy (NCBI): domain Bacteria; kingdom Pseudomonadati; phylum Campylobacterota; class Epsilonproteobacteria; order Campylobacterales; family Sulfurospirillaceae; genus Sulfurospirillum; species Sulfurospirillum tamanense. Next base: position 1,145 of record NZ_JAFHKK010000049.1, read on the forward strand.
GGGCAATATCTGGATTCCATGGTTTGGTATCTACAGGAACTACTTCAAAACAGCTTAATAATGAAAAGGATGCTAGATTTGTCGGCTATTTTGGCTCAGTTGGTGAAGGTCTTTTGGCTTTAGCTGCAATCCTAGCGGCAACTGCAGGTTTTGCAACATTAGCAGACTGGGAGGCAATGTATAGCGGCTTTGGTAAAGGTGGTGTGGCTGCATTTGTTCAAGGCGGTGGAGCTATTATGAGTGAAGGCATTGGTATAAGCCCAGAGCTTTCTGCTACAGTACTGACTGTTATGGCGGCTCTTTTTGCTGGAACTACAATGGATACTGGTGTGAGATTACAGCGATATATCTTCCAAGAGTGGGGCGATATTTATAATTTAAATGTGCTTAAAAAAGGTTGGGTTGCAACACTTTTTGCAGTAGGTGCGTGTTTATTGCTAGCATTTGGCGCAGGTGGAATGGACGGTCGAGGCGGCATGATTATATGGCCTTTGTTTGGCACAACCAATCAGCTCATGGCTGGATTGACCTTGCTAATCGTCACAGTGATGCTAATGCGTCAAAAAAGCGCAATAAGATACACGCTAATTCCTCTTATTTTCTTGTTATCGGTTACTTTTGTAGCATTGCTAATTCAATTAGTTGATTTTTACAATAAGAGCAATTGGTTGCTTATTATTATGGATTTGATAATTTTAGGCGCGACTATACTTGTGACACTTGAGGGAATTTCAGTTTTGAAGCGCGAATGGAAAAAGAATGCACCCCAAATTTAAAGCATTTTTGGAGGGGCTTGATGAGTTTTATCACGCCCCCTACCGTCGCACACTAACAGCTGCTTATAGAGATGAAAATGATGTTTTCATGCTCATGGTATTTGCAGAACAACTTGGTGTACCCAATCCCGTCTCGTTTTATACAATGGAATTACTCCCTTTTATGCTAGAAGAGTTCCATGAGTGGCATTTGCGAATGGGAATGGAAAAATCGCCTCTTGGGCACTTTGGATGTTGTTAATGATTCCACAAATTCAAACACCCATTGTATTTGTAGGCGGCAAGGGCGGAGTGGGTAAAACCACCCTCTCTGCCTCAATTGCTTCAAAACTAGCTAAAGAGAGTAAAAAAACTCTCATTGTATCCACAGATCCTGCTCATAGTTTAGGTGATGCACTAGACGTAGAGCTCTCTTCAAAGCCTAAAGCAATATCACCTTTTTTAGATGCAATGGAATTAGATGCCTACGAAGTGACAGATACTCATTTTAGAGGTATTGAAGAGACACTTCAAGGCTATGCAGATCCTAAAATGTTTAAAAAAATAAAAGAACATTTAGAACTAGCGAAAGATTCCCCAGGCGCCCAGGAAGCTGCAATTTTAGAAAGTATTTGTAATCTCATAACCTTGGGAAACAAGTATGAGCATATTGTTTTTGATACGGCACCGACAGGTCATACTATTCGTTTGCTTTCGTTGCCTAGCATTATGAGCGCATGGACCGAGGGATTAATGCGCCACCAAAAAGAGCAAGAAAAAGTTAAAAATGCAGCAGAAGTGTTTTGGGAAAAGAAAAAAGATTATGCTTTTAACCCCTTTAAACCCAGTAGAAAAAATCGTTGGGATAGAGCACTTGAGAAACTAGAGGCAAGAAAAGAACTATTTTTGCAAACAAGTGCAATCTTGACCGACTCGACAAAATCAAGCATTTTTTTAGTAATGATTCCCCAAGTTTTACCACTTGAGGAGACAAAGAGAGCTGTGGAGGCATTGGGAAAATTCTCAATAAATTGTGCTGGAATTTTTATAAATCAAATCATCCCAAAAGACCAAGAGAGTGATTTTTGGCAAACACAAGTTTCCAAGCAAGAGGATATTTTGCAAAAAATCGAAAAATCCCTTGGCGAACAAAATAGATTTTATATCTATCTCTCGCCTAGAGACTTACGAGGGACAGAAGAGCTTGAAAAAATTGACTTCACTCCCTTGCCCATAGGCTAAATTTGGCAACATTCTCTAATGGCACGTCTAATTGGTGCGAAACTGAAGCGACAAGTCCCTATCAATAAAACAAACACTCTGCTTTTCTAAAAATAATTTTTACGGACTCATAGTGTGGTTTTTATTGTTTAAAAAAAAGGTTGGATTTAAAAGAAGACAAGGGGCATCTTACCCCTTGCTAAACGCTAGGATTTTTTAGCTTTTTTCTCTTCGCGCTTTTCTTTTAGGGACTTTTCGGGTTTTTTCTTCGTCTCTTTTTGAACCGTTTTACCTTTTGCCATGACTTCTCCTTTTTTGAAGTGCTTAATCCGTTCAATTCTATAGGAGATAGGCTTAAAAGCAAGTGCGCTATTTTTCCCTACAGTGCCTCCACTTCAAATCGCCACGAAGGAGCGATGATCTCTTCCTGAGCGGCCACAAGGAGGATTTCCCTAGAACCTTCTAGTTCGGTTTTTTTGAGCAACCCATACACCGAAGCTGCTGCTTCGCCAAGGGCGGTTTTCACGCAACGTGTACGCAAATAATGCACAAAAAACAACGCCGAGATGATATCCCCCGCTCCATTAAGAGCAACATTAAGCTTGGGTGTACGCACCCGCCAAAACTCCCCATCCGCACCCGCCACCAAATCCAACGCGTCGTGCGGCGTTTCATCCAAATGCACCGAAGTGACTAGCACGATGCGCGGCCCTTTGGCCTGCACGGCCTTAATGGCCTCTTTGAGAGCCTTTACATGTAAAGCTTCCTGCCCCCAAAGGTACTCTAGTTCAAAATGATTGGGGGTGATAATGTCTGCGACCTTTAGCGCATGTTCGTTCATGAACTCAGGAATCCCTGGTCGCACAAAGATGCCGCGCCCCACATCGCCAATCACAGGGTCACAGCAATACAGCGCCTTGGGGTTGGCCTTTTTAGTCTGCTCCACCGCGCTTAAAATCGCGTACCCCAAGTCAGGCGAACCCATATAGCCTGAAAGCACACCATCACAACGCCCTAACACTTCGCGCTCTTGCAAGCCCTCAAGCAACTCATCCACCGTGTGACCATCAAACACGCGCCCTTTCCATGAGCCATATCCCGTGTGGTTGGAAAACTGCACCGTGTGAATGGGCCACACTTCCACGCCAAGACGTTGTAAGGGAAACACCGCTGCTGCGTTACCCACATGGCCATAAGCAACATGGGATTGAATGGATAAAATATTCATAATAAATGCCTTGAAAGTTTTGGGTATTGTAGCAAAATGTGGTGAAGGAGTAGTTGCAGAACACCCCCAAGTGGGGGTGCAAAAATTAAACAGTAAGGGTGGCGCTAAAGTTTCCGTGTAAATTACAGCGTGCAATGGCACGAAGTGTTTTTACCTCTTTCAATTGAACACGTGCGGCAAGGTAGCCACGAGAAACTGTTGGCTCTAAATCAACCACGCCCACGCGCTTGTCGCCCGCAAAAAGTTCAACTTGGTAAACCCAGTGGTTATCAACACTTGGGTGAATAATTCCTTTTTGTCCCACAGTTACCTCTACAAGGCTAAACCCTGCGGCATCAGCACTTCCAACGCTAATTTCTGGCGTATGTTTAAGTTCATACTCTGTAGGATTTTTAGGGTCTTTGAAGTCGTAGTCGTTTTTATTAACAATAAGCTTCTCATCATAGGCAACCGCGCCTGTAGCCAATAAAGAAGCACCTGCTAAAACTTTCATCGCATCACGTCGTTCCATGTTGACTCCTCTTAAGATGTGACAAAAGTATAATATTTTTATTCTTAAATTTAAATATATTTCGCCATTTTAAGCAAAAAAAAAGCTTTACATGTAAAGAACCTACGCGTTCAGTTTCTCACCGCATTGCATACAAAAGTGCGCTGTGTGCTCATGACCACTGTGCCCACAGGCTCCACACGCCCTTCCATCGCCTCTTTTTTGCAATGAAGCGGCAAGTTCAGCGGTATAGATTCCCGTAGGCACAGCAATGATGCCATAACCAATCAAAATCAACACCGAGGCAAAAAATTGCCCCAAAGGTGTCACAGGCGAGATGTCTCCATACCCAACCGTGGAAACACTCACAAGTGCCCAATACATGCCCGTTGGAATACTCGTAAAACCATTTTCTGGCCCTTCTATGATAAAAATAATCGCTCCAAAAATAGTGATAATCGTCAGCATCGCTAGCAAAAAAACAAAAATCTTACGCCAACTTTTGTAAAGAGAATCAAGGAGTACGCTGGTTTCTTTAGTATAGCGACGCATGTGCAAGATTTCAAAGATGCGCAAGATGCGCAAGATTCTAAGCACCACCAAATAGTGAGCCCCCGCAAAGAAAAGGGAAAGGTACATGGGTAAAAGTGCCAGCAAATCGATAACACCGTAAAAACTACGCGCAAAACGCAATGGATGCGTGACAACCATCAAGCGCACTACATATTCCACGGTAAAAAGCACCGTAAACACCCACTCCATTTGGAGCAACACGTTGCCATATTCTGTGTTGATTCCATCAATAGAATCAAGCAATGTAACACCTACACTCAGTAAAATAATACAAATTAACGTCACATCGTACCACTTGCCGCGTTTTGTGTCGTGCTCAAAAACCACATCAAATAAAAACTGGCGCCATTTAGTGCTTTCGTTGGGAGCAGGTGTGTAAAACCGTGCCATCTGTTCTCCTGTGTCTCTTTGTGAAAATTATAGTAGAAAATGAGGGGCTTTACTGCGAAAGGGAGAAAAAGAGAAAGGCCACTTCCCTAAAAAAGTGGCCCCGAAAACTAGCCTACAATCTTTTTATTGATTTTTTTGGCAACTTTTTTGGCGATTTTTTTAGCTTCTTTTTTCTTTTCTACGCCTTCTTTGACTAACTTTTTAGCAACTTTTTTGCTAACCTCTTTCAGGTCTTTTTTCTTGGAGACCTCAGAAGAGGCTTTTTGTGAAATCTTTTTGATTTCCTTTGGGCTAAGAATCATGGTTTCTCCTTGTGATGATCTTGGCTTCATTGTACCAACAAAGTGTTTGCAAAGTCAAAAACGTAGAAAT
>NZ_JAFHKK010000050.1 GCF_016937535.1 Sulfurospirillum tamanense
TTATTGTCGATACCTTCGTTTCTATTTACAAAGTAAAATCCTACACGGCTGAGTTTAAAAGTGGCCATGACTTGCAACATAGTTCTCTTCACTGGGATGCCACTATGAGAGCCTTTGAAATCATCGGCGAGTCACTTAACTATCTTTTGGAGGATGAAAACTTTGAAAACCTTTCTCCTTCGTATTTTCGAAAAATTGTTAATTTTAGAAACGTCATTGCTCATGGCTACTTTGGTATTGATGCTGAAGAGGTGTGGGACATAATAACGCAAAAACTTGAAGATTTAAACAAAGACCTTCTTCGTGTGGCGAACGCCCAGTTTGATATAAAAGAGGCCTTAGTGTCAACCATTAAAGAATATTCTGCGCGAGATGAAAAAATTACCCGCTATCTTCAAACGTTGCTTTAAATATCCTAAGATTCATAGTTTGCTAGCAAAGTAACCTTGGCGCCACTTTTACAAAAAGCAGTAAAACTGTTTTCTCTTCCTGTTTTCCCAAGCGTGTTAAGCAAAACTAACTACTTTTTTATGTTACCATCACCCCCTATCTTACCAAAAGGAGAAATGATGCTACGAAGTATCATGTTGTTTTTGTTTTTAGCAGTTGCCCTCTGGGCCAAGGTAAACCTCAACACTGCGACTGCGGAAGAGCTAGCGACTCTCAAGGGCCTTGGTGAAAAAAAGGCTACCGCTATCATTACCTATCGTGAAGCAAATGGTGGTTTTAAAAGTGTTGAAGAACTTGCCAGCGTCAAAGGCATTGGTGAAAAAACCGTCGAGTCTTTAAAAGAATCTATCGAAGTCAAGTAGTCCAAAAGGCCCAAACTCTTGGGCCGCTTTTTGTTCAGCTTGCCTTGAGCTCATGGTTTATTTTGTAAGTAATAATCCCACTAAGTGAGATGTCTTCGTCTATGCTCTCAAAATGCACCCCAATACCTCCGCCAATGAGCCGGTAAGTCAAAAGCTCTTCCTTTGAAGCTTTTTGTATTTTTTTGGTGTAGTTGTAGGGGATGGTCAAAATGTCGCCACTTTGAAGATAAACATAAATCTTGTCTCCAAAATCAAGCCTACTGATGAAAGTGTGCATTCCAAGCTCCTATAAGTTCTTCTTGATGTTTTTTTATGATGCTTATTATCTTTTTCTCATCATTTTTAGTAAATTTTTGTTTAGCAGTAACGTTTAGTGTTTCAAGCTCCACTCTCATGTACCCATCGCCTTTTTCCACGTGAATGTGTACGGGTTCATGCTCATCACTAAAAAAGAAAAATCTAAAGCCATCAATCCTAAGCACGGTGGGCAAGACATCCTCCTTGGATAGTGCTAAGAATTATAGCATAGTGCGCTATTGCTTACTTAAAACCCATTTCACTAAACCGCTAAAAAAATGATGCTACGAAGTATCATAATGGTTTTGTTTTTGGCAGTTGCCCTGTGGGCTAAGGTAAACCTCAACACTGCAAGTGTGGAAGAACTAGCCACCCTTAAAGGCATTGGGGAGAAAAAAGCCACCGCCATTATCACCTACCGCGAAGCAAACGGTGGATTTAAAACCATCGAAGAACTTGCCAATGTCAAAGGCATCGGTGAAAAAACCGTGGAGTCTTTGAAAGAATCCATCGACGTCAAGTAGCCCAAAAGGCCCAAGCCCTTGGGCCTTACTTTGAAAGAACCAACGGCCTCTTCGTTTTTTTGCATGCGGGTTCGCATCGCAGGTTCCTTAAGTGCTCACCACTGCACTACAACACGGAAAAACCCCTTTACATGTAAGCATTTTCTAAAACTTTTTCACTTCACGGTAAACAAACGGTAACAATTTTGTAGTTTTTTGTTTTTTTAAGTTTAAAATAAGCGAAACTCAAAGGTTTTGGGGTATAATTTTCCCCGTAACACAAATTTTCTAAGGAGTTTACATGAAATTAGCAAAACTTAGCCTTGCTGCTATCGTTGCTGTTGGTGCAATGACTACATTTGCATCTGCTGCCCCACTTGAAGAAGCCATTAAGGGTGTTGACCTTAAGGGTTGGGTTCGTTACCGTGTTGATATGAACGACAACGGTACTTCTAACAATATAGCTGGCGAAAATCACCGCTTTTCTGGTGTTTTCACCTTTACAGCCCCTGTGACTGATGAAGTTAAAAGTGTATTAACACTTCGTTATGACGACCTAGATATTGCGGGTTCTTCCACTGGCCCAACTGCAGCTTCTGACAAAAATTTTGTTGTTTCTCAGGCTTACTTCCAGTATAAAGCAAGCGGCTTTACGGTAAACGTAGGTAAAATGCTTATTGGTTCTCCTTGGACTTATAACAATGCGCTTGATGGACAAACAGGAAACGGTATTTTGGCACTTTATACAGGTGTTGAGGGATGGACATTTGCTGGTGCATCATTCTTTAACACAGGTGGCGGCGGTCGCGTAACTGCTAATAATACTAGCAAAAACTTGCTAAATGATGACGAGAACCTTTACGCGATTGCTGCTATTGGCTCAATGGGTCCAGTAAATGCACAAGTTTGGGCTGGTAAAAAAACACACGTATTTGATTCTGTGTTTGCTGAACTTTCAACAAAATTTGCTGGTTTTAGCTTAAAAGGCCAAGTGAACCACCTAAAATTAGCTGATGAAGTTAAACCAGTTGGTCTAGTGCCCGGTGTGTTAGACTCTAGAGACGACACAGGTTTATTCTGGGCCGTTCAAGCTGGCTATGCCGCAGCAGGTGCTAGTGTAAATGTGGGCTATATCCGAACAGACAAAGACATGGGTATTCATGCAGTTGCTGCAGATCACGCTATGATTCGTGCAGGTAAGCAGGCATATGGAAGTTATGTTAACCAAAGAGATGCTAAAACAATGTTTGTAACTGCTGGTTATAAATTTGACAAATATTCTGTTGGTGCGGGTTATGTAGACTCTGAGTTGGGTTCTAGTGTTGCTCCAACAGGTGAAGACACACTTGCTAAAGAGTACTATGTTGAAGCAGGCTATGCTTACAGCAAAAACTTCAGCGTATCAACGTACTATTCTGACCTTGACCGCAAACGTGCGATTACAGAAAACAAACGTTTTCGTATTGAAGGTGTTTACAGATTCTAGTCATTGCTAGAGCATGAACGGGCCGCTTGGCCCGTTCATTTTTCCTTAATTTTTCCTTTTTGTTTACTTTTTCATCACTTTTTCCTTTCTCTTTTAAACTCCCATATGTTATAATTTTTACTCTAGACATTTTCTAAAGGAGTTCTTATGAAACTTGCTAAACTTAGCCTTGCTGCTATTGTTGCTGCGGGCGCGATGACTACTTTCGCTTCTGCTGCCCCTCTTGAGGAGACCATTAAGGGTGTTGACCTCACAGGTCTTGTCCGCTACCGTGTCGATTTGCATGATAATAAACAAAACCCTAACACTGCCAAAGGTGGTGACACTGAACGTCACCGTTTTTCAGGTGTGTTTACGTTTACGGCCCCAGTAGCTGAAAGTGTTAAGAGTGTTGTAACGCTTAAGTATGACAATAGTGATTATGCCAACAACAGTGCTGCGAGCGATAAAAACCTTGCTGTTTCCCAAGCTTACTTTCAGTATGCTGTAGCTGACTACAGCCTTAAAGTGGGTAAAATGCAGTTGGCCACACCTTGGACTGAAGATGCGTGGGATGGCAATTTTGGTAATGGTGTTATTGGCTTTTACAACGGTGTTGAGGGATGGACGTTCGCAGGTGCTGCGTATTTTAATACCAACGCTACCAATTTTCCGGCAGTAACTTCTCAAAAGCAAAATATTTACGCAGCAGCAGCTATTGGCTCTGTTGGCCCAGTGAATATGCAGTTTTGGGCATCTAAAATGACCCATGTATTCGACTCTTCTTTCTTTGCCGAACTCTCAACGGGTTATGCAGGGTTTAGCTTAAAGGGTCAAGTTAACCATATGAAGCTTGCTGATGAGCTTAAGGGTGGCTTTGTTGATGACAAAGGTACTTTCTGGGCAGTTGAAGGTGGCTATGAATATGAAGGCGCAAATGTTAAAGCGGGCTATGTTCGAACCGACAAAGAGATGGGCGTCTACACACTAAGTGCTGATGGTCAGTTTATTATGTCTGGTCAACAACTTTATAGTGAGACGGCTAATGCAAACAACATGAAAACTTACTTTGTAAGTGCTGGTTATGCGCTTGGTGACTTTTCTTTTGGCGCAGGTTACTCTAAAGCGAAACAAGCTAGCCAAACCTATGGTGATGAGGTTTATGTTGAAGCAGGGTATGCTTACTCTAAAAACTTCAGCCTCTACACTTACTACTCTGACATGGATATTAAAGACAATGCTGCTAACGGCGATGACAACAAACAAATCCGTTTCCAGGCGACTTACAGATTCTAATCTTCAAGCCCAAGGATTTTCCCTTGGGCTTTTTTTGTTTTATTCTTCTTTTGATGACTTCTTTACTTTAACCATGCTATAATCAACCCCTTTTTTATTTTAATTTATAAGGATGTTTAATGAAACGCGTGTTACTTTCTTGTGCTCTTGTGGCTTCGATGATGGTGGCGGAAGAAACCTATGTGTTTACCGCGAAGGGTGAGTTTGCTAAAGAGCTTAAAGCGCTCATGGAAAAACATGCCCAAGAGGGAAAGGTTGAGATACAAGAGGTTTCTCCCGAATACACTACGAGCGGCGGCGGAGTGTTAGATGCTGTTTTTTCACCGCGCTCACAAGTAGGAAATATTACTGCGGGAAAAGCATTGTATGATCGCACCTGCTTTCGCTGCCACGGCGTAGAAGCAGAGCGTAGTAGCTACAACAACGCGCGCGTCCTTCGCACCCTTTCTAAAGAAGAGCTTATGGATCAAATGGAAAACTATCGACGCGACCCATCCTTTGGCGGAAGTACTGCACTCATCATGCATCAAGCTTCTGCGGCACTGACTTCTCAAGAGATTCGCTCTTTAGCTGAGTATATCAGTAGCCTAGATGCCAAACCCGAACAAGCAACTTCAGGCACGCCAAAAGGCAAAGCTGACACCCGCGCCCCTGTACAAGGAAGCTACCTCAAATAACCCCACCCTCCCGCACTACGCGGGAGGTTAGTTTTTCTTTGCTAGTGTTTTTGCCATAATGTTAGAGGTATCAGGTCTACACTCTAAGCTTTTTTATGTGATTTTTGATATAAAAGTTCAGGGTCCAAGTCCAAACGATTGTCCCATTCGATGCTGTCAAAACAAACTTTTACACTATTGAAAAGTTTTTGGTCTTTTAGTTCTTGAAATTTTCCAAAATCCAAATAAGGCTTAACATCAAATAATTTTTCCTCTTCATTTTCAAATCTTAAAAGCAATAAATAATCATCCAATGGTTTTACATCTTTTACAGCTAAATACATCTATACCTCCTATTTTAAAGGCTCGATTTGAAACGGCAATTCACCATTTTGAGCTAGTTTCCAATCTGCCAATAACTCTTCATGTCTTAATTCTGCCCATGCTAAGACTAATCTCAATTTATTTTTTGGTAATTTCCCGTCAATTAATTCAATCGTATTTATGTCTATGATAGCTTTATCATCTTGATAATAAACATGAATATGTGGAGGGTTATGTTCTTTTGGAGCACAATACATTCTGATAATTATCCCATAAAACATTGATATAGTTGGCATATCAGCTCCTGTATTTTTTACTTTTGATTTTTGCCAAATTATACCAAAAATCCACTACATCAACTCGCATTCATAGAAACTAGACTTCTTGAGCAAAGAAACGGGAACGAGGCTACTTTTTAATAGAAAAGGGAAAGGAACTAACAAAAAGCAAGCATCCACCAAGGAAGCTACCTCAAATAACTCCTACCCCTCCCGCACCATGCGAGAGACCAATTCTTCTTTAGTTGGGTCTATTTTTTTTCTTTGTTACTGTTTTGGTATAATGTCAAATGCAATAAATTGAATTTATGCGGGGATTAAAATGAAAACATTGACACTGAAAATACGTGATGATTGCTTTGATAAAGTTGTCTCTTTTTTAGAGATTCTTCCAAAGAGAGCTGTGCAAATTAAGCAAGATGACAAAAAAAAGAAAAACTTGATGCTATTGAAAATACTTTGGTGGGCTCATTTGAAGATATAAAGCATGGCCGAACTAGAAAAATTGGTACGATTATTTGAACCACTTTTCTGATAT
>NZ_JAFHKK010000051.1 GCF_016937535.1 Sulfurospirillum tamanense
TAAAGCAGGTAAAAGAATAATTGACGAGCCGGCAGCGACCTACGTTTCCGTCCCAGTAAGGGAGAGTATTATCGGCCATGATGCGCTTAGCTTCCAGGTTCGGGATGGAGCTGGGCGTTTCCACATCTGTATAGCCACCGGCAAGCGTCATAGAAAAAGACCAGTGTCTTCTTGTATGACGCTTTCGTGTCATTGTTAAAAGTCAGCAACGTTAGTGTAAAAACAACCTCTCTATCCTTATCAAGGAAGTGATGCTAAGAAATAAGTAAGCCAAACGACCTATTAGTACTGGTCAGCTAAAGGGCTTTCACCCATTACACACCCAGCCTATCAACCATGTAGTCTACATGGGGTCTTCGGGGATTGTTCATCTTGGAGTTGGCTTCCCGCTTAGATGCCTTCAGCGGTTATCACATCCGAACATAGCTACTGGGCGATGCTCTTGGCAGAACAACCCATACACCAGTGGTTCGTCCAACCCGGTCCTCTCGTACTAGGGTCAGCTCTCCTCAACAATCCTACGCCCACGGCAGATAGGGACCGAACTGTCTCACGACGTTCTGAACCCAGCTCGCGTACCGCTTTAAATGGCGAACAGCCATACCCTTGGGACCTGCTCCAGCCCCAGGATGCGATGAGCCGACATCGAGGTGCCAAACCTCCCCGTCGATGTGAGCTCTTGGGGGAGATCAGCCTGTTATCCCCGGCGTACCTTTTATCCTTTGAGCGATGGCCCTTCCACGCAGAACCACCGGATCACTATGACCGACTTTCGTCTCTGTTCGACATGTACGTCTCACAGTCAAGCTGGCTTGTACCATTATACTCTGCGAACGATTTCCAACCGTTCTGAGCCAACCTTTGTAAGCCTCCGTTACTTTTTAGGAGGCGACCGCCCCAGTCAAACTACCCACCAGACATTGTCCTCCTTGGGGATAACCCAAGCGAGTTAGCTATCAGAATAACGAAGAGTGGTATCTCAACAATGGCTCATCCTAAACTGGCGTCTAGGAATCAAAGCCTCCCACCTATCCTGCACATCGTTATCCCAACAGCAGTGTCAAGCTATAGTAAAGGTGCACGGGGTCTTTCCGTCTTGCCGCGGGTAGGAGGAATTTTCACCTCCACTACAATTTCACTGGATTCCTGGTCGAGACAGCTCCCATCTCGTTACGCCATTCATGCAGGTCGGTATTTAACCGACAAGGAATTTCGCTACCTTAGGACCGTTATAGTTACGGCCGCCGTTTACTCGGGCTTCGATCAAGAGCTTCGCCTTGCGGCTGACACCATCAATTAACCTTCGAGCACCGGGCAGGCGTCACACCCTATACATCCTCTTACGAGTTAGCAGAGTGCTGTGTTTTTGGTAAACAGTCGGGAGGGACTCTTTGTTGCAACCTTTTTCGCTTTTGGGAGCAAGTCCCTATACGAAAGGAGGCACACCTTATACCGAAGATACGGTGCTATTTTGCAGAGTTCCTTAACCAGAATTCTTCCACGCGCCTTAGAATACTCATCTCACCCACCTGTGTCGGTTTACGGTACGGGTAATTACAGATATACTTAGAAACTTTTCTTGGCTCGACGGCATCAACGATTCAGACGCAGCTCCGAGGAGCGTTGTCTGCCTGTCAGGTCTCGAATAAAGAGATACGGATTTGCCTATACCTCAATCTACACCCTTCGAGCCACTATTCCATCAGTGACCTCGTTTAGCCCTAAGCGTCCTTCCATCGCGCTCTGTAATTAGTATTGGAATATTAACCAATTTCCCATCGCCTACCCCTTTCGGACTCGGCTTAGGCCCCGACTAACCCTACGATGACGAGCATCGCGTAGGAAACCTTGGGTTTACGGCGTTAATGATTCTCACATTAATTATCGCTACTCATGCCTGCATGCTCACTTCTAGCCGCTCCAGCGCTCCTTACCGGTACACCTTCAACGCTGACTAGAACGCTCTCCTACCACTCAATATAAATATTGAATCTACAGCTTCGGTACTTACTTTAGCCCCGTTATATTTTCCGCGCAGAATCACTAGACCAGTGAGCTATTACGCTTTCTTTAAAGGATGGCTGCTTCTAAGCCAACCTCCTGGTTGTTGAAGTAACTCCACATCGTTTTCCACTTAAGTAAGATTTAGGGACCTTAGCTGGTAGTCTGGGTTGTTCCCCTCTCGACGACGCATTTTATCACCCGCCGCCTGACTGCTGTGATTCCATAGTGGGTATTCGGAGTTTGACAGGGTTTGGTACCTTGGTATAGGCCCTAGCCCAATCAGTGCTCTACCCCCCACTACTACGACACAACGCTATACCTAAATATATTTCGGAGAGAACCAGCTATCACGAAGTTTGATTGGCCTTTCACCCCTATCCACAAGTCATCCCGAGACTTTTCAACGCCTATGGGTTCGGTCCTCCACTGGCTCTTACACCAGCTTCAACCTGCTCATGGATAGATCACTTCGTTTCGGGTCTGCAGCATCTGACTAAATCGCCCTATTCAGACTCGCTTTCGCTACGGCTTCGGGTTTCCTTAACCTTGCCAGACACCACAACTCGCAGGCTCATTATGCAAAAGGCAGTCCATCACCCTGGATACACCATAGGGCTCTGAATGATTGTAAGCAAATGGTTTCAGGTTCTATTTCACTCCCCTCACTGGGGTTCTTTTCACCTTTCCCTCACGGTACTTGTGCACTATCGGTCAGACAGGAGTATTTAGGGTTGGAGGGTGGTCCCCCCAGCTTCAGACAGAATATCACGTGTTCCGCCCTACTCAGGATACTGTTAGGATTGCTTATGCTTTTAAATACGAGGCTATCACTCTCTGTGGCCCCTCTTTCCAAAGGGTTCTTCTAGCAACTACGTTCCATGTCACAGTCCTACAACCCCAGATGCAAGCATCTGGTTTGCCCTAGTCCGGGTTCGCTCGCCGCTACTACCGGAATCTCGTTTGATTTCTCTTCCTGTGGGTACTGAGATGTTTCACTTCCCCACGTTCGCTCCCCTAAGGGTGACACCCATCACTGAGTGCCGGGTTGCCCCATTCGGAAATCCCTGGATCAAAGCCTCTTGGCGGCTCCCCAAGGCTTATCGCAGCCTAGTACGTCCTTCATCGCCTCTGTCTGCCAAGGCATCCACCATTCGCTCTTAGTAGCTTACCTATTCTTTTTTTGACGCATCACTTCCTTGATAAAGATAGAACACCTTTAACAAGAAACGTGAAATTGTTTTTACAATTATGTTGTGACTTTTAACAATGATACGGTAAATAACATTTAGACCTAAAGTCTAATCCAAAGCTTACATGTAAGGCTTGGATTAAACGTTATGCTAAAAACAATGTCAATGACGCTAAGGTTTGCTAGTGGATGGTGGAGAATAGCGGGATCGAACCGCTGACCTCCTGCGTGCAAGGCAGGCGCTCTCCCAGCTGAGCTAATTCCCCAAGATGGTGGGCATAACAAGATTCGAACTTGTGACCTCACCCTTATCAGGGGTGCGCTCTAACCAACTGAGCTATACGCCCCTTAGTGTCGTCAATCTCTCAAACCTAAACAAGTGTCCATACGCAACAGGATTTTTTTGTGTTTCTTGGGTTTCCGCCTACCCAAACGAATGGGTAGGCCATATACTCTAGAAAGGAGGTGATCCAACCGCAGGTTCTCCTACGGTTACCTTGTTACGACTTCACCCCAGTCGCTGAACCCACCGTGGAGGGTAGCCAGTTTAGCTTCCCCGCTTCGGGTGAATTCAACTCCCATGGTGTGACGGGCGGTGAGTACAAGACCCGGGAACGTATTCACCGTAGCAATGCTGATCTACGATTACTAGCGATTCCAGCTTCATGTTCTCGAGTTGCAGAGAACAATCCGAACTGAGAGTAGGTTTATAGATTTGCTCCACCTCGCGGTATTGCGTCTCATTGTCCTACCCATTGTAGCACGTGTGTAGCCCTGGCCATAAGGGCCATGATGACTTGACGTCGTCCTCACCTTCCTCCTCCTTACGAAGGCAGTCTGTTTAGAGTGCTCAGCCGAACTGTTAGCAACTAAACACGAGGGTTGCGCTCGTTGCGGGACTTAACCCAACATCTCACGACACGAGCTGACGACAGCCGTGCAGCACCTGTCACTTCATTCTAGCAAGCTAGCACTCCCGTATCTCTACAGGATTTGAAGGATATCAAGGCCAGGTAAGGTTTTTCGCGTATCTTCGAATTAAACCACATGCTCCACCGCTTGTGCGGGTCCCCGTCTATTCCTTTGAGTTTTAATCTTGCGACCGTACTCCCCAGGCGGCATACTTAATCCGTTAGGTGCATTACTGCCCTGACGTGCAGGGCAACAACTAGTATGCATCGTTTAGGGCGTGGACTACCAGGGTATCTAATCCTGTTTGCTCCCCACGCTTTCGTGCCTCAGCGTCAGTTGAGTTCCAGCAGATCGCCTTCGCAATGGGTATTCCTGGTGATCTCTACGGATTTTACCCCTACACCACCAATTCCATCTGCCTCTCCCTCACTCTAGGCTGCCAGTTTTCCAAGCAGTTCAACGGTTGAGCCGTTGGATTTCACTCAGAACTTGACAACCCGCCTACGCACCCTTTACGCCCAGTGATTCCGAGTAACGCTTGCACCCTCCGTATTACCGCGGCTGCTGGCACGGAGTTAGCCGGTGCTTATTCATAAGGTACCGTCATTATCTTCCCTTATAAAAGGAGTTTACACACCGAAATGCGTCATCCTCCACGCGGCGTTGCTGCATCAGGGTTTCCCCCATTGTGCAATATTCCCCACTGCTGCCTCCCGTAGGAGTCTGGACCGTGTCTCAGTTCCAGTGTGGCTGATCATCCTCTCAGACCAGCTACCCGTCATTGCCTTGGTGAGCCATTACCTCACCAACAAGCTGATAGGATACAGCCCCATCCCTTGGCACCGGAGTTTTCCCGACTTACCTTAGAGTAAGAAGGAGTATGGGGTATTAGCAGTCGTTTCCAACTGTTGTCCCCCACCAAGGGGCAGGTTAGCTATACATTACTCACCCGTGCGCCACTAAGAAAGAAAGGCGAACCTCTCTTTCTCCGTTCGACTTGCATGTGTTAAGCACGCCGCCAGCGTTCACTCTGAGCCAGGATCAAACTCTCCATATTAAACCTTAAAAAGGTCATGAAGTGTTTTTAAAGAGGAAAGGTGCTCAAACCGTATCCTCTACCTGTCTCGTACAGATCACTTGTTTAGATTTCAAAGATTGACATTGACATTAATACTGTAAATAACATAAGTGAATCTCTCTCCCTCAACATTGAAGGAAAGCCCTATTCTTCGGAGGAAGAAGAGGTAGAAACGCTTGGTCGTTCTCTCAAACGAGGACGAAATTATATAGCGATGAAGCTTAAAGGGAGGT
>NZ_JAFHKK010000052.1 GCF_016937535.1 Sulfurospirillum tamanense
GACCAATCTTTTGGCTCTTAATGCGGCCATTGAGGCGGCGCGCGCAGGAGAGCATGGGCGCGGGTTTGCTGTGGTTGCTGATGAAATTCGAAAGTTAGCCGAAAAAACCGATGAAGCAACTAGGGAAATCACAGAAGTGATAGGAGCTATTCAGATGCAAACCAAGCTATCTTCGGGGCAAGTGCGCGATATTGTAGGACAAATCCACGAGAGTTTTGAGCTTGCCAAAGGCGCTTCACAGGCATTGGAAAAGATTAAAATCAATGCTTCTTCCGCCCAATCAGATGCTCAAAATGTCGCCGAAGCGTCTCAGCGCCAAGTCGAAAAAATCACCCACTTTTCTCAAGATTTGAGCAAAATTGCCGAGGCTTCGGAAGGCGTGATGGAAAAGCTCCAAGCCAACTCCGCAGTCACCAAAGAGCTAGAGGGTGTTTCGCAAAAACTTGGAGAACTCATTAGCCATTTTAAAGTCTAATGCGCTTTACATGTAAAGCTTAGCATTCGATATCGTATTTTTTAATCTTGTATCCAATCTGCCGTGGGCTCATGCCAAGCATTGCCGCGGCTTTGGATTGAATGCCTTTACATGTAAAGAGTGCTTCGACGATAGCTTCTTTTTCCATTTGTTCGATGCTACCCCTGGTGGCGGTTTTGGGTGCGGGTTTTTCCTCGGGAATGACAAAGGTGTCGTCCTTGACTGTAATGTTGGGTAAAAGCGACACCACTAAGCGGTCATCTACCGCGTTGGTGTCGGCTAAAAGCACCATGCGTTCCATGGTGTTTTCAAGCTCGCGAATGTTGCCAGGCCACGGGTAAGCTTTTAAAAGGGTTCTGGCTTCGTTGGTGAAAAAAAGCTTTTTCTTGTGTTCTTTGGCGTATTTTTCGAGGAAAAAGTTACACAAGAGGTTGATGTCTTTGCCGCGCTTTCGCAACGGCGGCAAGAGCAAAGGGATGACATTAAGACGGTAGTAGAGGTCTTCTCGAAATGTTCCTTCTTTGACCATTTTTTCAAGGTCACGGTTGGTTGCGGCGACGAGGCGCACGTCTACCTTGATGGTCTTTGACCCACCCACGCGCTCAAATTCTTGTTCTTGCATGACCCGCAAGAGTTTGACTTGAAGTGCAGGGGAGATGTCGCCGATTTCATCCAAAAACAGCGTGCCTTTGTCGGCGAGTTCAAAGCGTCCTTTGCGGGTCTCTTTGGCGTCGGTGAAGGCGCCTTTTTCGTGTCCAAAAAGCTCACTTTCAAGCAAGGTTTCGCTAATGGCTGCGCAGTTTAGTTTGATGAGTGGGCCTTCACGACGGGTGCTGAGGTTGTGAATGGCTGAGGCGATGAGTTCTTTGCCAGTACCCGTTTCGCCCCGAACCAAGATGGTCGCGCGGGAGGGGGCGACTTTGTGTAGCACCTCAAACACTTTTAAAATCTCGTCACTTTTACCGATGATATTTTCAAAACTGGACGCTTTGAGCACCTCTTCTTTGTAGTAGCTGTTTTCATCACTAAGGCGCTCTTTTTCGCTTTGGATGCGTTGGTGGACGAATTTGGCTTGGGCAAACATGGAGCTGACGATGGTGAGGATGCGGATGGTCTCGTCAAAGTCGGTTTCGCTTGCGCCGTTGAGGTTCGCACTAAGCACGCCCACGAGTTCATTTTTCACAAGCATGGGAACCGCGACGTAAGAGATGGTTTCGCCTTTGCGGCCGCCTGTTTTGTTGAGAAAAAGGATGTTGTTGTGCACGTTTTCGATGATGATGGGTTCTTTGGATTGCCCCGCTAGGCCCGTGGCACCCTCGCCAAGTCGGTAGGCGCTAATCTTTTGCTGTTGAGGCGTGAGGTCGATGGAAGCAAAAATGCAAAGCAAATTTGTGTCGGGTTCAAAAAGGTAAACGGCGCTGCGTTGGAGTTTGAGCTCGTGCTTTAAAATACTCAGGGCTTTTTCGGTGACGTGCTTTAAATCTTGCACGTCGGTCAAAAGCTTGGCAATCTCATACAACAGCGCGACCTCTTTTTTGAGTAGGCCGATGGTACAGGTTTCACAGCGCAAGGCAGCCCCTTTTCTCGTGGTATGAGTTTTAAGTATACCATTTAGTGGATGATTAAGTGGACATTATTTTGTTTAAAATATAATCAAACAAGAAAACAAAGATGCGTTACAATGCTTTACATGTAAAGAAGAGGAGGATTTGTGGATGCCAACACCTTGTATTCTCACGTAAGAATACTGCTTGAAGCCCATGCAAAAGACGACGTAGCGTTGCGTGAAATCGCTCCTTTGATTGCCAGACGTTCCTTGGAAATGAACCACCTGTACGAAGCCATGGGGTTTGCTAACCGTGGGGAAATGGGAAAATTCATGAGCCAACACTTTCCTGCACTTGCCTCTCAAAAACCAAGCAAAGTACGGTGGAAAAAATTTCTCTACGACTCCATCCAAGCAACAGCCCCCGCCTGTGAGGGATGCCCCGATGAGGATGATTGCTTTCGCTCTGAGTGCTCGTTAGAGTGGCATCGGCGGTAGGGTGGACCTTTACATATAGATAGATGACCTTGACCCTTTTGAGCGCCAAGACTTGACAAGTAAATTTTAAGCCTGTACGATGGGGGTAACTCAGCACAAAGGAGCAACAGATGAGTATGAAAGAAACTTATGAAAAAAAACTTGAGGCACAGCTCAAAGAGTGGGGTGCGGAGATTGACAAGCTTAAAGCTAAAGCCGAAAAAACAGAAGCGGATGTGCAGCTTGAATACTACAAAGAAATCGAAGAGCTCCGCGCCATGCAAAACCAAGCCAATGAAAAACTGCGCGCCCTCAAAACAGCAAGCGATGACGCGTGGGAAGATTTAAAAGCAGGCATGGACAACGCGTGGGATTCCCTTGGCGAAGCGCTCAAAAAAGCTTCGGCAAGATTTCAATAACCACTCATACATGTAGCAAACCAAAGGAGACACTATGAACTATTTAAAACTATTATTTTCAACATTCGCCCTATTGGGGTTAGTAGCCACACACTCCGTAGCCGACAGCCACGGTGGCAAAAAAGAGGCTAACGACACCACTATTGAAACAGTACAAAAAGAGACCAAAGCGTTACTCAATACCCTCGCCGACTACACCGTCGAGCAGCGTGACCAAGCCACTAAAGAGATCAAAGAAGCACTAAAGCGTCTTGATAAGAGTACCGATGTCCTTGAACAGCGTCTCGAAAACGATTGGGAACAGATGAATAAAACCGCACGAAAAGAAGCAAAAGAGGCACTCAAAGAGCTTCGCCAACAGCGCATCGCCCTAGCGGAGCAATACGGCAGCTTTAAAACCAGTAGCGACCAAGCATGGGAACGCATGAAAAAAGGCTTTTCTGATGCTTACTCCTCCCTTGCAAACTCTTGGGAAAAAGCCCAGAAGGCCTTTGACTCTAACAAGTAGCGCATTACGCAATCTCTCAAGGTTTTCCTTGGGGGATTTACACTAAAAGTACACCGCCATAAAACGCAACAGCACTTCCCCTCTTTCATTTTCAAAGGTTAAAGCCTCTCCCCAAAGCGTAAAGTGGCTAGTTTCTCCAAGCGCCACTGAAAAATTATCTGCTTGCTTCATTCCTTCTGCACACATCATGCGCGTGGAGGCAAGATGTGAAAAAGTGATGGTTTCATTTTTAATTGCATAAGTACCAAACATGCGGTTGCATCCATCAGAACCAACGATTCTGCCATCCTCTTGCAACACAATGTGTGTTTCTTGTTGGTTATCAGCGACTAGCGCTTTTTCTCCCTTAATCTCAACTGCCTTCCAGTAGGTGTTTTTCAAAGAAACATCACCTGCTGGCTCTAATGCCTCTTTGGCACAACCACTCAAAAAGAGTACGCTCAAAAGCGCTAAGAACGCTATTTTTATGGTTAATCTCATCTGTTTTCCTCCTGTGTCAAAAATGCCGATTGTAACGTATTTTGCCTTACGCACTACTCAATATAACGTAAAAATTTAACACATAAAAAGTCGTACTTTTGTGTTTTTTTAAAAATTTTCTAATCAAGTTTTCACAAAAAATATCTTAAGATAGATAAAATTTTTTACAAAGGATTTATTATGGGTCAAACAACTCTAAAAGGCGTTCCAGTAAAAATTGGTGGTGATGAGATTAATGTTGGTGATTTTGCACCTTCTGTTGCCATCATAGGTAAAAATCTTGAAGAGATTACAGTTGGTGGAGCAAAAGGAGTCAAGCAAATTTTGGTCGTTGTTCCATCGCTAGACACAGAGGTTTGTGCGGCTGAAACCAGAAGATTTAACGCAGAGGCCGCAAAAGATAAAAACACTCAAGTAACAGTTGTGTCTATGGATGTACCTTTTGCTATGGGGCGATTTTGCTCAGTTGAAGGAATTGAAAATTTAAATGTTGGTAGCGACTTTAGAGATAAAGCGTTTGCAAAAGCATACGGGGTTCTAATTGAAGATGGCCTGTTGAGCGGCTTTACATGTAGAGCTGTTTTTGTCATTGATGGCGATGGAAAAGTTTCCTATAAAGAGATTGTTGCTGAAATCACAGACGAACCAAATTATGAAGCGATTTTATCATTTGCTACCTAAGCAAAGAGAGCTAACACCCCCTTTTTGTCTTTATATGTAAGGATGGGCCAAAGAGGGGAGCTTTTTGAGAGTCGTGCTTTTGTAGTTTTTTTGAGTAAAAAGTAAGTACTTAACCCTATTCCCCGTGTTTGTTTAGACTTTAAATTCGTTGAGCTTTTCTTGAAGCATCAGGAAAAACGGGGACAGAAAATGA
>NZ_JAFHKK010000053.1 GCF_016937535.1 Sulfurospirillum tamanense
AGTGTACTATCTTCGCTTGACTATGAAAGACTTTTAGCTTGCCACAGAGAGCAAAATGCAGTGGCTACTATGTGCATAAGAAAAGATAGCTATCAAATACCTTATGGTGTTATAGAGGTAGATGATGAAAATAACATAAAAGCAATGAAAGAAAAACCAATAAAGGAATTTTTTATAAATACTGGAATATATGTACTAGAGCCTGAAGTTTTAGGGTTTGTGCCAAAAGATGAGTTTTTTGATTTACCTAGTTTGTTTGATGTGTTGAAAAATGAGGGCAAAAGTATTAAAAGTTTTGAAATTACGGACTATTGGATAGACATGGGGAAGCCTAGTGATTATAAAGCAATTATAGAAAAAATGGAAAGTCCTATTGAATAAATCTTTATTTAAAAATTCATTTGTTTATGTGTTTGGCGATGTGCTAAACAAAGCCGTACCCTTTTTCATGCTGCCAGTGCTTACCAGATACTTAACCCCCGAAGATTATGGGATTATTTCAGTATTTGCTGTTCTTGTATCAATACTTGCAGTATTTACAGGGCTTAGTATTCACGGGGCTATAAATGTGAACTTTTTTAAGATGCAAAAAGATGAACTGAAAGTTTTTGTTGGAAATTGTCTTATTATCTTAAATATATCTACTTTGTTTGTATTTGTAGTTGTTTATTTGTTGCATCCTATTATTTTAGAAAGATTAGCTATGGAGATGGAGTGGTTGATTATAGCAGTTGTATTAGCATTTGCTCAATTCCTGACGACTATAAATCTTTTGTTGTGGATGGCAGAGCAAAGACCCAAGCCATACAGTGCGTATCAAATATCGCAAACTTTTACTGTGACAGCATTATCATTACTAATGGTCGTTGGCTTTGGTATGAACTGGGAAGGGCGGCTTCTGGCGACTGCTATAGGGACATTGCTTTTTTCAGTAATTAGTTTTGCATTCATTGTAAAAAGAGGTTATTTGATTTTTCAACCAAACAAAGAACATATAAAAGATGCACTAAAGTTTGGAGTACCACTTATTCCTCATCAATTGGCTGGATGGATAAAAACAGGGGCAGACAGAATGGTGCTGATGTCCGTGTTGGGTGCTACAGCCACGGGGATATATGCAGTAGGATATCAGATAGGGATGATAATAGGTGTATTGGTTACCGCTTTTAATAAAGCATGGAGTCCTTACATGTATAAGGTTTTATCAGGTGAGCCAACGATGGAAAATAAAAAAAAGATAGTTCGGTTCACCTATATTTACTTTGTTGGTATATTGCTTTTTGCTGTTTGTTTTGCATATCTAGCTGAAATGTTTATACCCTATTTTTTAGGGGAAAAGTTTATTGCATCTGCTGAGTTTATACTCTATTTTGCAGTCGCATTTGCCTTTCAGGGGATGTACTTTATGGTGACAAATTATATTTTTTATGTGAAAAAAACATATATATTGGCCTATGTGACATTTGGCACTGCTGTTTTACATGTGGGCTTATTATATTTATTTGTAAATGCGAATGGTGCAGTTGGAGCTGCGCAAGCTAGTGTGATATCTTTTGCAGCAACTTTTTTAGTAGTGTGGATACTAGCATGTAGAGTGTACAAAATGCCATGGAGGGTTTGGAGGGTATGAAAGCATCTGAGATAGCAGAAAAAATGTTTGAGATAGAAAAAGAACTAAATCTTTTTGAAAAACAGATTCAAGGGGTTTATTTTTGGAAGCTGATACGATTTGAAGTATATCAATTAATTCTACTCAGGCTTAATTTAATATCACCGCATAAAATTTTAAAATTAGGTTTTTTAGTAAAAATAAAAAGAGTTTTTAGTATTCTAAAAAATTCGTATTTTTATCCTTCATATCATAAAAAAGTCGATTCAATTATATTAGAAAATCCTAGGAAAATTCAAGACAAAAATAATAAATATTACGATCCTTATACAAAGTATTTCATAGATGAAATAACTGAAAAAAATGTAAACTTTGAAATAGTTGATTTGGGCGTAGGCGGCATACATTACGAGAAGCCATCTTCAAAAAGAAAGTATGCGGATAATTTTTATTTTGATGTCGTATATAGATTATTTATGAAAAAAACTAAGATTAACAATAAAGATAAAAAATATCTTGTAGAACTTAACAGCAAGATAAATATAGCTTTCAATACAAAAATTGATTTAACTTCAATTGTTTTAAATAAAATCTTTTTATTTAATTTGGAATATCAAAAATATTCTTTATTATTTAAGAAAAAAGATAATAAAGAGTTGTATTTGGTATGTTCTTACGGAAAAGAAGGAATTATAAAAGCCGCTAAAGATTTAAATGTTAAAGTCATTGAATTTCAGCATGGAGCTATGACAAAATATCATATGGGTTATTCTTTTCCAAACAACCCCTATATCCCATATTTTCCAGATGAAATTTTGTTATTCGGTGAATTTTGGAGTGATAATACTCCCCTTCCTCTTCTAAAATCTGCATTGAAGTTTATTGGTTATGAAGATTTTAATCAAAAAGTTAGATTGCATAAAGACATAAAAAAGAAAAAGAAAATTACTTTTATTTCGCAGTGGACGATAGGTCAAGATATGATTACAAAAGCTATAGAAGTAGCGAAAGACCACCTCGAGTATAAAATAATTTATAGATTACATCCTAGTGAATATGAAAATAAGCAATTTTATTTAAATAAAATAAAGGAAAGCAAACTTGATAATTTAGAAATAGGCTGTATGAAAAAAACAGTATTAGAAGAAATCGCTGATTCAAAATATGTTATAGGGGTTTATTCAACAGCAATATACGAAGCGTTGGCTTTGAATTGTAAGGTTTTATTGTTGCCCCTCTATGGTGTACAGTTTATGAGGTATCTAACTGATAAAAATTACGCTCATATAATTGACTTGGAAAGCAAAGTTAATTTAGATAATATTATTTTTAAAAATATAAGTTCAGAGTATTTTTTTGGAAAAATACATGATTAAAAAAATTTTAAATTTTATTTTAGTTGTCTATTATGCAAAAAAAAATCATATTAAGATTACAAATAAAAGTTCAGCTTCTTTTAGATCTATCAAGACTTGCGGGTTAGGATGTAAGTTTTTAGGCGAAGTTTCAATGTCTAAAAATGTAGAAATTGGCAGATATACTTCCATTAATGGGCCT
>NZ_JAFHKK010000054.1 GCF_016937535.1 Sulfurospirillum tamanense
CCGTTTTCTAAACTGCTAAATGAACGACTTGACGATCAAACAAGTATAGCCACAATTATTACACCATCGGAAAGAGTTCCTGAAATTGCAAAACGAACAGAACACAAACCTAGGAAAAGCTAATGTACAAAAATGTTAATAAATAGCGACGAGGCTACTTTAGGAGGGAAAATGGAAAACGGTGACGAGGCTACTTTAAATCCCATTTTATGCCTAAAGTCCTTTACATGTAAAGCCTTGAAATTTCTAGGTGCTTTTAGTTATTACTCCACATTTTTTATTCCCATTGAAAATTTATCTGATATGATTGTTCTACCTAGAAAAAGGGGAACAGATGAAACCAACCATGATTTACGGAACAGCGTGGAAAAAAGACAAAACCGCCGCTTTGGTGGAGCTCGCTATTGGGCAGGGCTTTCGTGCCATAGACACGGCGTGTCAGCCAAAACATTACAATGAAAAGCTTGTCGGCGTGGGAGTACAGCGTGCACTTGCTAAAAACAATCTCGCAAGAGAAGACCTTTTCTTGCAAACAAAATTCACACCCCCAGGCGGTCAAGACCCAAGCACCATCCCTTATGACCCCGCCGACCCCATCGAAAAGCAAATCAAAACTTCCCTAGCCGTCTCAAAAGAAAACCTCCAAACAGATTATCTGGATTCTTTAGTGCTGCATTCCCCGATTTCCCCCTTTAGCGCGCTAGAAAAAGCGTGGAGGGTCTTTGAAGGGTTTGTGCGAGAGGGAGATGTGAAGCAGATTGGGATAAGCAATTGTTATGATGCTGACCTTTTTAAAAAGCTCTACGAGGTTGCCACCATCAAGCCAAAGGTGTTGCAAAATAGATTTTACGCCACGACGTCCTACGACAAAGAACTCAGAGCCTTTTGCAAAGAAAACGAAATCTCTTATCAAAGTTTTTGGTCACTAAGCGCCAACCCCCATCTTTTGGGCTCAAAAGAGGTTTTAGAACTTAGTGTAAAATACCAAAAAACCGCCCCCGCCATTTTCTACAGGTTTTTAACACACCTAGGAATCACACCGCTTAATGGAACAACATCCCTCGCACACATGCGGGAAGATTTAGGCATCTTCTCTTTTACCCTAGAGGAGGGCGAAATTGAGCGCATCAACGCACTTCTTTAAGGTACTAAAACCAACTTTGGTGCGTGCGAGAAGACGTTAAACAGGAGGGGGTTATTTTTCATGAAGTGCTCTCTTTTTGCCAATCCAATTTGCTTAGTTTGGTTGACAAAAAGAGATGTTTTATTAGTGCAGTCTTGGATGTAAATGGCGTCTTCGTCTAAGTCCGCCGCCCAACGAGCCTTTTAAGGAAAGTTCAGCGTTTGAGCGTTTAAGCACTGAGTTTTTTGCTCATGTCAACGACGGAAGTTTTGATGATTTCCCATTTTGTTTCAAAGGTTCGTTTCATCGCATCATACGTGCTTTCTGAAGATTTTGACAACTCCGCAAGTTTTGCTTTGCCATCGGCTACTTTTTCTTCAAGAACCTTGATGTCTTGATTCATGCTAATCTTGCCATCGGCAGTCGCAGAGGCTGCTTTTGCGCGAAAAAGCTCGATTTGCGCTTTCCATTCGTCGAGTTCTGTTTGGACTTTTTTTAAGTAAAGTTCTTTATTGTTCATCGTCATTCCTTTTTTGAGTATGTGTCATAAAACACGTCTGCCTTGAATAATCCTAACGAGCACCACAACCAGTGCAATGACCAAGAGAAGGTGGATAAACCCTCCCATGCTATAGCTTGTAATGAGGCCAAGTGCCCACATAATAACCAGTAAAAGTGCGATGGTGTACAGCATGGGAATCTCCTTTTATTGCTTCATCGTTGCATCAACACGCATGGTGTTGATGACAGCAGAAACGCCATCGACATCTTCGACAAGTTTAGTGACAAGATCCACTTCAGCCGCATTTTGTGCTTTTCCACTTACCGTGACAACACCGTCTTTAGTGGTGACTTTGGTAGTGATGGCACTGGTTGAGGCGCGAGAGAGTAGGGTCATTTTCACTTGTGCCGTAATGGACGCGTCATCTATTTTGTCGCCTAAAGTTTCTTTTTTTTCAAGTTTCATGTTGTTGACAACACGCTTGACGCCTTCAACATCTTTGGCGTACTGGGTTGTGAGGTCTTTTTGAGCCGCACTCGTCGCTGTACCTTTTAAGGTAACGACACCGTCTTTGACATCCACTTCTGTTTTTCGTGCACTGACATTACCGCTGAACACAAGTACTGTTTTGACTTTCATCATAATCCAAGTATCAGAGCTTTCAGGTGAGCGGTCTTCTTTTACGACAATGTTATTTTTAACACTTTTAACGCCAACAATGGCTTCGGCTGTATTTTCAGCCATAGGCTTGTGCGTATCGTTAAGTACTTCGCCAGAGAGAACCACAACCCCGTCTTTGGAAGTAATTTTCACATTTTCATCTTTTAAATAGGTCTTATAAATATAGCTTTTTTTGAAAGATGACTCAATGGCATCATCTGCAGTGGAAGCAAACGCACATGTGCCAAGTGCTACCACCGTAGCAATAGAGAGTGCTACGGTGCTGAACGAACGCTTAAACGTGATGGCATTCGCATCATGCAGCATGTTCATTTTTGTATCGCTTCAGTTTTTTTTGGGTCCAATTTTGGATCTACTTTTGGCTCCACTTTTTTTGGATCAGCAATCTTTGGCGCATCTTTTTTTGGATTATTTGCATTGTTTTGACTCTTGTTGTTGTACATGGTCTATCCTTTTTTTGAGTAGAGCGTAGATACTGGGTAGAACGAAAATCCTAAATATTGACCGTATGTAAAAGAGTGTCACAAGGGGGTTTGCCCTTGCACGTTCTTTTACATAGTGACAGTATGCAATAAAGAGGTTATTTTTTGGTTATTTTAATCCTTACATG
>NZ_JAFHKK010000055.1 GCF_016937535.1 Sulfurospirillum tamanense
GATATTGCCAAAGTTAGGGATATAATCTTTGATTTTTTTCATTTGACTTTTGTCTTTAGCTTGTAGCACATTAACCCAGATATTGCCTTTTTGAAAGTAGTGATGTGTTTTAAAATTTTCTTTGAGTTTCATCGTGACCGTTTTTTCTTCTACTTCTTCAAAATCCGCGATACCACTTTTGGTAAGTTCTGATTTGATAGTGTTGATGTAGCGGCTTTCATTGATGGAGTGAAACATCATCTCTTCAAGCAGTCGTAGTTCGTGGGTTAAGTCATTGTCAAATTTTCGCTTAAACCGCTCATCTCCTTCTAAACTAAAAGGATAATACCTCGCCCCTCGACCTATGAGTTGTGCTTCTTTGGTGGTTGTTTTATTTTTACTTTGCGGTGCTTCATCAAGTTTGACGATGTCAAAAAGATTGAGGACATCCCAGCCTTCATTGAGGATTTCGACGGCAAAAATAGCTCTGATGTGATTGTGTGGAGCTTCCATTTCGTTGAGGTTTTTGAGTGTTACTTCTTTGTCGGCGGATGTTCCATATATCAAAACGGTTTTATCAGGCATAAAAGAAAATTTAATCCGTGTTGTAAAATCGCTTACATGTAAGAGTTTTTCTTTCATTTTGGCGATAATAGAAACCGTTTTGGAGTGTTCCAAAATGTGTTCAATATGCCTTGTTTCAAGTTTTTCGATAAGTGTTTGAAAAAGAGCATAATTCTCATCGGCTTGTTTCGTACTTTTGTTTTTAAACATGACCACTGGCTTGAGAGCGATGCCATTTTTTTCTGCCACTATTTTGCGATATTCGCTTATCATAACGGCTTGAAGCATTCGCAAGGATTTATCATCAAGCGTTTCAAAATCACTAAAATTGCTTGAAAGGAGTGTGACTTCTTTGGAGTATTTGTCTTCACGAAACTTTTTAAGTGGATAGTCGTAGATGATTTTATCATCATAATAGTGATTGTGTAGTCTTGCTGTTGCGGTAAATTCGAGCAAGAGATTTTCACTATTTGTTTTTAGAAGATTTTGCACGGTTTGCCACCAACTGCGTTCATTGTCATTTTCGTTGTCCAGATGGTGTGCTTCATCGGCGATAAGAACGAGCTTTTTATCTTTAAAATCACTGTAAGTGATACCATTTTCCCTCAGGGTTGTGAGGCTTACATGTAATCCTTGAACGGTGGTAAAAAAGATATTGATGTCATTGGGCTTTGCTTCTTCGAAACTGCTTTGGATGAGGTTTATAGAGACTTCTTTGTTCTCAATGCTAATCTTTTGGCTAAAAAGATATTTAGCTGAAGTTGCATTGGCTAAGTTGTCTTTGGTTTTTAAAATGATGTTTGTAGTGTTCACAAAAAAGACAAAATCACGATAACCTCGTGCGTAAAGTTCCAAAATACAACTCGCAATGAGCATCGTTTTTCCGCTTCCTGTTGCCATGTGAAAAAGAAGGTGCTTTGGCTTTATCGTTTCATAGTTTTGGTGCGTGAGGTAAAAAAGAAAATTTTGTAACGCTCTTGTTTGGTATTCTCTTAAATCATGTTTGAGGTTTTCCTTGATATACAAGGGCAGTTGTGGGCGAGGTACAAATTTAAAAGCACCCTCTATCTCTTCAAAAAGCAGTGCCATTACTTAACTCCATAAAACTGTTTGTTAAGGGCTTTTTCCGCTTCATCGATGGCATAGCTTTCATCGTCGATTTCTCCGATGGGAAGATAACGCATATTGTCATTAAGCCGTCCGATAGTGTCTTCTTCGTTAAATGTGTCTATGGTTTTGAGTTCGGCATAAACAAAAGAGCCTTCATTGTTTTTTTCAATAACTTTTTTGACACGCTCACTTGTGATAGTTTCAATATAGTCCATTTGTTCTACAAGGATAAATTTACGGTTTCCTCCATCTTCTTTATTGAGGTCAAGCACGGCATGAGCCGTTGTTCCACTTCCTGTATGGAAGTCTAAAATGATGTCATTATCGCAAGTAGATTGTTCAATAAATGAACGAATTAAATTAACGGGTTTTGGATAGTCAAAAACTTTTTCATCATTAAAAAAAGCTCTTATTTCTTTTGTTGCTTGTTGATTTAAACTTGATTTTAAAATTGTAACTTCAAAAGAATCCTGTTCATTTTCAATGTCAATATTTGATTTTCCGTCAGGTTCAATCCATGTAG
>NZ_JAFHKK010000056.1 GCF_016937535.1 Sulfurospirillum tamanense
AAGAGGGACTGTACTCAAAAGCACTTGATAGAATAGTAGAAGTTGAAAATGGACTTTTAAAGCCAATGCTAAAAGGTGAGGACATTAGCAGATATGCAAATCTTCAAAATAGATATTTTGTGATTTTCCCGTATATCATCGAAAATGCAAAAGCAAAACCAATGGGTGAAGCGTATATTCAAGAGCATTTTCCCAATGGCTATAAATACCTTAAAGCCAATGAAGCGTTTTTAAGAGGGAGAGAAAAAGGAAAAATGGATAAAGACGGATGGTTTTTATATATCTATCCAAAGAGCTTAACAGAATTTGAGCAACAAAAAATCATTACACCCGAAATTTCATTAGGCTCAAATATGAGCTTTGATGAAGGCATCTTTTATCACAATACAAAAGTATATAGCTTTATCAAAAAAAGCGCCGTAAAAGAAGACTATAAATTTTTTCTGGCACTTTTAAATTCTTCCTTGATGTGGTTCTTTCTTAAAAATACAGGCTATGAATTACGTGGTGGATATTTTGTATTTAAAACTAAATTCTTAGAGCCTTTTCCGCTACCAAAACTTGAACACATAGACCAACAAGAGCCATTCACTGAAAAAGCAAACATCATGCTCTCGCTCAACAAACAACTCCAAGAAGCCAAGCAAAATTTCCTAAACGAACTCAATCTAGAAAAAATCCCAAAAAAACTGCAAAACTTTGAAGAGCTAGAGTTTGAGGAGTTTGTCAAAGAATACACCAAAGCCAAAAAAATCAAATTCACCGACAAACTCGAAGAACGCACCTTCAAACACCAATGGCAAAGCCTCTTCGAGCACGACAAAACCCTTACATGTAACCTAAAATCTGAAATTGACAAAACCGACAAAGAAATAGACGCAATGGTGTATGCGCTTTATGGATTAAGTGAAGATGATATAAGAATAGTAGAGGGGGTTTTATAGTGGAACCCTTGTTTATTTTTGTGCTTATTTTTATACTAGTGGCGTTTATTTACTATTTGCCTTTTGGGATTTTAATACATTGGATTTTTGGCTCACCAAAAAAGAAAGAGGCTATTTCATGTAAAATCACATCTATTTTGGAAGACTCTATTGAAGTAGAAAGCCTTTACGATAAGGACCAAAATATCCTCATCATCACCCTAAAAGAAACAACTTGCAACCTTTCATCAAAACCAATACTTATCCCCCTTGGCGAAATGGAAGATAATTCTTGTGTATTCAAAAATTTCAACGAAGGGCAGATTAAAGTAGCTCAATCAAAAAATTCTCTAGGCGATATGGAACTGGATATAAATATCAAAAATCCAAGAGATTTTTTCAATATTCACAAAGATTAAAAATGGCATTCTTAACAGGAAATGATTCAAAAATCGAGTATAAAGTAACGTCAATTTCAGAGCTTTACGTCCACTCAAGTATTAACTTCCTTGTAGGAAATAAAGAGATACTCAATCCAAAACTGTCAAAGAATGGCTTTTGCATACTAGAAGATGTTGATTATTCGCTATCTTCTCTCATTAAAAACGTGCTTCAAAGCAACAAACCCGAGAGTTTTATGGATGTGGATGGAAGTGTAACAATAGCAATTTACCCCAATCAAACTTCTCCATTTTTGCCTACTTTTGAAGCTTTGACACAAGAGGATGATGGTTGTTTTACAATCGCTTTTATTATTAATGAA
>NZ_JAFHKK010000057.1 GCF_016937535.1 Sulfurospirillum tamanense
ACAAAAAGAGCTTGAGCGCATAGACAGACAGAGCGCACAGGTGCAAAAAGAGTATGGAGAGAAAAAACGTGCCTTGTGGGAAAAGTACGACAAAGAAGAACGCAAGCTCATTGACCAGTACGAACCAAAGCTCAAGGAGCTACGAGAAAAGAGACGTGTGGTTGAGAGAAGTGCGTTAGAGGCACAAGGCAAGGAAATACCCGATAGGCTCATGAGTGCGGAAGAGAATAGGGAATGGATTGAGAATAGAGCGAGAGAGAGCGAGAGAAAGAGCAATCAAAGTGATAGCCTTGGCTCCCGCCTTAAACTTTTCTAATATCTTTCCAATTCTTCTTTGATGTTTTTTAGACATGTTTAAAATATTTTAAATAAGTGAAATCCTTTTAAGCTTTCTCCCTTTTGGAACAAAGCTTAAACACACAAACCCCACAAACTCAGTACTTTAAGGTTTGGACATTTTTCCCAAACCTTAAAGTACTTTCACAAATCCCCACCCCATCGGTATTTCAAACACTTTGTTTTGAAAATCACACTTTTCATTTTTAATCCAATGCAAATCTTCAAAAAGTTAAAATTAGAAACTCCAAAGGAGTAGATGAACAATGAAGCTCAAACTGCTATTTGAGTATTTTTTGTTAAGGTTCTTTGATGGAATGAAATGTGGCTCTATCTCTTACAAGGTTAGCGGATCTAAATAACTCGTTCAAGTTTCACTTTTGACTTGCTCTAGGTATGTGGTTACGAGAGATAGGAGAAGCAATATGTGGAAACGCATTGAAATGTTAGTCACATTAATTTCAATCATTGTCACTGTGTACACCATCTACTAGATAGTGTACACAGAAAGAAAAAAACCTGTTAAACGAAGATGGATAGGTGCGAGGGAGAAGTTAGCAGACTTCGCCAAACCTGAGTCGATTCATCTTCTTCACTGCGCATATACTACCACAAAAACAATACAATATTTATAAAACCTAGCTTAAAAAAGGGAGGAAGAAATTAGGAGGTCAATTACTGACCCCAAAAAATCACATTGTAAAACACAATGAAAATCAACGCAATCTTTACCAATCTCCAAAACACACCAGTGATAAATCCCCAAACAAATACACTTACATTTAAAAGAAAATTAAGCACATACCAAAACAAGCTCACTCCCATTCTCTTCAAAAATTGCATGTCATCCTCCTTTATTTTCTTATTCTTTATTATACCTAAATAAAATAAATACAATATTAATTCAATATCTTTTAAATGCTTTTTAGATAATTATTTAATGTTTTTTAGCCTAAAATCCCTTTACTTTTGAAACGTAAAATAGTACAATAATTTATAAATAAATTAAAAAGGATTAGCAATGAAAGCATTTCACGCTCCACGCTTTAGAACAAGGCGGCCACTGGAGGAAGAT
>NZ_JAFHKK010000058.1 GCF_016937535.1 Sulfurospirillum tamanense
TCTTTTCTTACATGTAAGAACAAAAAAATAGCCTGTTTCCTTTTTTAGACTTGCCCCCAGCACTTCATTGATTCTTCAATCAAAAATTATTCATCGTTTCTTTACCTTGGCTTCAAGCTGTTGTAACGCTTCAAGGTCTTGTTTGTCCGCTTCGATTGCTTCGTATCTTTTTCGTTTTTCATCAAATGTTTCATAAACAGATTCAACCATTTTTTTCATCTGTTCATTGCTAATGCTTCCATGTCCTTTGAGCACCTCTTTGTCATTGAACGCTATAATGCGGTCGATATTTTCTCTCCAAAACTCCATCGTTATATCTTGACGGTTTTTAGCTCTTAGTTCCGCTGTTTCTAAAAACACGACAACGAAACGATTGAGACTATCTAGCTCATCAACGCTTAGGTAATTTTTGGCGATGTATATATCAACTTTGCGAACTTTGGAACTTTCAAAACTTGTAAGTGCCATATTTGAACGTGTAGCATCCGCGCGGCTTACGATAATCTCAGCGGCTGTTTGCCCTGTAATAGCAAAGAGTAGTTTATTTTGAGCCTCAGCATAAAATAACTGTGTGGCTTTATCGCTGGCATCATAGTCGCTACTCAGGGCAAAAAGCTCTCGTACCTTTTGATAAAATCGTTTTTCAGATGCTCGTATATCTCTGATGCGTGCAAGTAATTCATCAAAATAATCAGGTTTACCATCAGGATTTTTAAGCCTCTCATCATCCATCACAAAACCTTTAACCATATACTCGCTCAGGTTTTTGTTTGCCCACTGACGAAACTGTGTCCCTCGTTTGCTTCGCACTCTAAAACCAATGGCTAAAATCATCGCCAAAGCGTAGTGGGAAACAGAGTAATTTTTCCCATCACTGGCAGTTGTCAAGTATTCCTTGACAACTGAATTTTGCGCCAACTCTCCCTCTTCAAAGATATTTTGAATATGCAAACTTATATTTTGTTTTGAGGTCGCAAAAAGTTCCGCCAACTGGCTCTGGCTCAGCCACGCCGTGCCGTCTTTGGTAAGAAGCGAAACAGAAGCTTTACCGTCAGCGGTGTTGTAGATGATGATGTTATTTTCGCTCATTGCTCAAGTTCCTTTTTTTTAACAACTATTTTACTCTTCCTTGTTCAATTTCTTTGAAAAAATTTCAATTTGAAATGCTTCGCAAACCGTGCGCCAAAGCTCATCGTTTTTTTACATGTAAGAATAAAAAAGTAGCCTGTCACCTTTTATCAGGAAATAATTCACACGCCAAATCCCCCACGATGTTACCCGTCTCAAACCGTGCTTTGGCACTGGCATCGGGTGGAGTTAAAACCTCTGGTTTGTACTTTTTCAGCCAAAGGGATTTTGGGCATTGGATGGCTCGGGTATAG
>NZ_JAFHKK010000059.1 GCF_016937535.1 Sulfurospirillum tamanense
AAAGATATTTCATAAAATAGATGAAATACTTATAAATAGACACAATAAGCAATATACAAAATTTGCTCTTTTAGCATCTTCTTGGATACATGATAATTTATTGCAAGAAATAATAGAAAGCAATCATACACATAATTTAAAAAAAGAGCCAAATAGAACAATAAATACTACAATTAGAGAAGTTTTGAAAATTTTGGAAGGTAATATTCGTTTTGAGTATGTTGTGTTTTCGGGAGCATATTTGGATATTTTGAAATATGTAATTGAAGAAAAAAACATGAATTACGATTTGGAAAATATTCCGAATTTACCACTACATTTAGAATGTGGTTCAGCTGATCCATTGGTTATTAATTTGCTCTCGTTAGGATTATCAAGACTAACAAGTATCAAGCTTAAAAAATCTAAGTTCTTTTCTTGTGATGAGCCAACAGCGACAAATTGTTTTAAGGCTTTACAAAATACTAATATTGATATTTTAGATATGCCGTTAATATGTAAACAAGAAATTAGGAACTTAGCAGAATAGCCTGAGCCCGAAGGGCAAAAACGGTATTGCAAATATTCTGTGCCATGATAAAATCAATCAAAAGGAAACCCATGAAAGCAACAATCGGTATTTTAACCCTCTCTGACCGCGCGAGTGCGGGGGTGTATGAGGATATTTCAGGCAAGGCCATCATGGAAACATTGGCGGAGTATTTGACGAGCGAATGGGAGCACGAGTACGATGTCATCCCCGATGACCAAGCGGGCATTGAAGCCAAGCTTATTGAGATGGTCGATGTCAAAGGGTGTTGTCTGGTGGTCACCACAGGGGGCACAGGCCCAGCCAAGCGCGACGTGACGCCCGAAGCCACCGAAGCCGTGTGTCAAAAGATGATGCCAGGCTTTGGCGAACTCATGCGTCAAACCAGCCTTCAGTACGTGCCTACGGCGATTCTCTCTCGTCAGACCGCGGGGATTCGCGGTAGCGCGCTCATCATCAACCTTCCTGGCAAACCCAAATCCATCCGTGAGTGCCTCGACGCGGTTTTTCCCGCCGTGCCTTACTGCATCGACCTTCTTGAAGGGCCGTATTTGGAGTGCGATGAGAAGATTATCAAGGTCTTTCGCCCTAAGCAGTAGCCTTGCATGTAAAGAGTTTTGACGTCCACAACGAAAATGCTATCGTTGTGGATTTCTCTATCTTGACACTTTTGTATCTTTTAGGATACAATGACCTTCATGTATGAAATCAAAAAAACAGACACTTTTGACGCATGGCTTAGGGGACTAAAAGACCTCAAGGCTAAAATCACCATTGCTAGGCGTATCGACAGAATGCAAGGTGGCAATTTTGGCGACGTTA
>NZ_JAFHKK010000060.1 GCF_016937535.1 Sulfurospirillum tamanense
GGTAGCGTTCAATATTCTGTGTCAGCATCAGATAATTCCTAAAATTGTATCATAAACCTAAAGCCTCATCTAGTCTGCCATTGAAATGAATAGCAAGTTGAGAGAGGGTGAGCGACCAGTTTCTAACAGGCATTGTCCACTTTTGTTGTGCATTTAAAATCCCCATATACAGTAGCTTCAGTAAACTCTCATCATTAGGAAATGCTCCTTTAGTCTTGGTGAGCATTCTAAATTGGCGATGGACTGATTCAATGATATTGGTGGTATAGATGACCCTGCGAATCTCTTGGGGAAACTGAAAATAAACAGATAAATTCTCCCACTTTCTTCTCCACGATTGAAAGACAATAGGATACTTCGTACCCCATTTCTCTTCAAGCTTATCCAGTTCAAGCGCAGCCTCTTCTTTGGTAAAAGCTTGATAAACAGCCTTGAGCTCTTTGGCAAATTGTTTTTGGTTATTAGAACCTACGTATTTAAGAGAATTACGTATCTGGTGCACGATGCATAGCTGCACTTGTGTATCAGGAAAGATAGCGTTAATGGCTTCAGGAAATCCTTTAAGTCCATCAACGGAGGCAATAAGAATATCCTTGACTCCACGGTGTTGTAAATCGGTTAGAACTTGTAACCAAAACTTGGCTCCTTCGCTTTCATTAAGATACAACCCAAGCACCTCTTTTTTACCATCCACCCGCACGCCAAGCACGGTATAAAAGGCTTTTGAAACATAATGGCCTTCCTCTTTGACTTTGTAGTGAATGGCATCAAGGAAGATAAAGGGATAGACCGCCTCTAGCGGTCTTACTCTCCACTCTTGAAGCATGGGGAGGATTTTATCGGTTACGGCACTTATGGCCCCTTTAGAGAAGCCTACACAGTAGATATCTTCAATGTGTTTGGCTATTTGGGAATAGCTATTGCCCAAAGCATATAAAGAGAGTATCTTTTTTTCAATCTCATCACTCATAGTGGTTTGGTTTTTCTTAACAATTTCAGGTTCAAAGCTACCATTGCGGTCTCTTGGCACATCAAGCTCAAAAGCGCCATCACTGCTTTTCATGGTTTTTGAACTGTAGCCATTTTTTCTGTTTTTAGTGAGGTCTTGGGCAAGGTGGGAGTCTATCTCTGCGGCTAATGCAGCTTCGGTGAGTTGCTTGATCAAAAAGCTCAAGGCTCCATCAGAGCCACCAATACCTTTACCGGCTTTAATGTCACGCGCAAACTGCTCTACATCTACTTCTATCTTCATGTGTTAATCCTTGGGTGTTTAAAATTTTACCAGGTTGACACAGAATTTTGAACAGTCCC
>NZ_JAFHKK010000061.1 GCF_016937535.1 Sulfurospirillum tamanense
GAGTGAAGAAGAAATCAATGTGTTGATTGAATATTTTAAAGGACTCTAGCATGAAAGCAACAACAGCGACAGCCTCAAGAGCGGGCTTGAGAGAGTATCTTGTTTTTACCAAAGCGGGGTTGTCTTCCGCGGTTGGCTTGCCGGGCTTGTTGGTCTATTTGCTCATCGCCCAAGAGATTACGGCCGCGCTTTGGTTTTCCCTTTTGGGCATTTTTCTTTTAGCCCTTGGTGTGAGTGCGCTAAACCAATACCAAGAAAAAGAGCTAGACGCCAAGATGCCACGGTGCCAAAACCGCCCTCTTGTGACAGGGAAAATCTCGCCCTTTGCGGCTATCACGACCATTTCTTTACTCATCGCCAGTGCCACGGTTTCCTTGTACGTGGCCTTGGGGGCTGTGGGCATTCTCTTTTCTGCTGTTGTGGTGTTTTTGTACAACGGTGTCTACACGCCCATGAAACAAGCAAGCCCTTACGCGGTATTTCCGGGTGCTATTTTGGGCGTTGTGCCTCCGATGATTTGCTGGATGGCTGCAGGCGGAGGGCTTTTTGAGGTGCGTTTTTTGCCTCTTGCTTGGCTTTATTTTATCTGGCAAGTTCCCCATTTTTGGCTCTTGGTGCTTGTGTACCACAAAGACTACGCCAGTGCCAATTTCCCGACGATGGTGGACGTGATGGGGGTGAAATCCCTCGCGCGCGTTACTTATGTGTGGATACTGTTGACGATTATATCGGCCTTACTGGTGGTGCGCTTTTTTATGCCCCAAAGTGACATTATCTTAGGATTTATCGTGGCGCACGCGCTCTTTTTGGTCTATACCTCTTTGCCGCTTTTTAACCTTAAAGAGAGCGCACAACGGCTTACATGTAAGAAAATTTTCATGCATCTCAACCTCTACATGCTTTTGGCGGTTGCCTTTTTGGTGGTTGATCGTTGGTATTTTACTTAAAGTATATTGTCACAAAAACAAGCGCATAAAGCTGTACAAATGCAGGTGAGTGCGCTTTACATGTAAAGATTTTTTGATTATCGCGCCCATGTTGTAATATTATTTGTTTAAAGGTACTATTTTGAATTAATTTTTTCAAATTTGTATTAATTAACAAATTCTTTGGATTGGGGTGTGATGCTAAAAGATTATCGATTTTGGATCATTGTCGTTTGTGTCGTCTTGGTGCAAAC
>NZ_JAFHKK010000062.1 GCF_016937535.1 Sulfurospirillum tamanense
TCAATAGGATCCAACCCACACAATGCCACAATC
Organism: Sulfurospirillum tamanense; assembly: GCF_016937535.1. NCBI lineage: Bacteria > Pseudomonadati > Campylobacterota > Epsilonproteobacteria > Campylobacterales > Sulfurospirillaceae > Sulfurospirillum > Sulfurospirillum tamanense. The sequence goes on from NZ_JAFHKK010000062.1 coordinate 34, forward strand.
TCTTTTGATGAAGCATCCTCATAGCGCATAAACAAGTCAAACAGCACTAAGCCTGAAATATTTCCAATGCCTTTGAGCGAAGTCATCGCAGAAAAACGCTCCTCGTAAGCTTTGTTTGCTTTGATGAGTTCAAGCATGGTAGTGATGATTTCCTTCTCTTCTGCTTTGAGTGCTTTAATCTTAGAACGTAGCTTTCTAATGATAAAAAGCTCATCCTCTCTGTGCAGTGCTGCTTCGAGTTGATTGGTTTTTAGCACACGCTCTTTCATGATTGTTTTATAGTAGCGCAGATAATTTTGTAGGGTTTCTAACTTGGCATCATAATGGGGAATAGCAATCTCTTCGCTTGGTGCAATCTTATGTAGTTGATAGAGCATCCTCGCATCTACCACATCACTCTTATTGCGATTCTTAATCGTTTTTGCAAACGCAGCACTTTGAGAAGGTTTGATGATGTAACACGCAATGGCATGTTGGGCACAAAAGCGTTTCACTAACGTGCTATAACTTCCTGTAGGCTCGTAAATCCAAACAACCTCCACTGATTTACCATACCGTTTTTTCACTTTGGCGTGAAGTTGTTTTACCCCTTTGAGGCTGTTTTCAATCTCAACATCTTCATCAAATTTACCTAAATGCACTTGTAAACTTGCCTTGGAAATATCAATTCCGATATACTCACGCACAAGAACCTCCTTGAAATAAAGAAGAGTTCGTTAGTGTCGGTATCGTACCGACATGATCGTCGAACCTAAACTCTGACTCGTACAATACGGTCTGCTTTATGCGACCTTGTTTCCACTCGAGCTTTTGGGTTCGACTGCTTAACTGTCCCTCAGACTCATTTCTCATGGTCTTGGCTACTTCCAACATATCACTGAACTCTTTTGCAAATACTATCCAAAAGCTCTTTTTGAGTGGATTTTGAATGATACGAG
>NZ_JAFHKK010000063.1 GCF_016937535.1 Sulfurospirillum tamanense
TACGCCCGTAAAACGCTGGCTTGTGAATTGACTGCCTTGATCGGTGTTAAAGATTTCAGGTGTTCCGTATTTTTCTATAGCTTCTTCCAGAGCCTCAATACAAAAGTCTGTATCCATGGTATTTGAAATTCTCCACGAGAGTACTTTTCTTGAATACCAGTCCATCACAGCAACAAGATACAAAAACCCTTTTTGCATGCGAATATAGGTGATATCCGTACACCACACCTGATTGGGTCTGGTAATTTCTAGGTCCCTTAAAAGGTAGGGATAAATCTTGTGTTCAGGATTAGGCAGGGTTGTTCTAGGTGCTTGATAGATGGGACTTAGTCCCATTTTACCCATGAGTCTGCGTACCCGTTTACGTCCTACGTTATATCCCTCTCTTCGAAGATAACGCGCCATCTGTCTTGTGCCATACCATGGGGTATCTAAAAACTGCACATCTATCAGTTTCATCAGTTTTAGATTCAGAGGATTCTCTCCTGTGGGCGTGTAGTAAACACTGCTACGACTAATGCTTAACAATGTACACTGGCTAGCAATACTGAGCAACTTATCGTCTGCGACGATCATCTCTTGTCTCCGCGCCTTGCTCACAGCTTGGAGACTCTCTCTAAAAAATCACGCTCCACCGTGAGTTGGCCAATCTTGGCATGGAGTTTTTCTATCTGTTTTTCATGCACAGTATCTTGAGTGGTGTGCTTTCCTGAAAAGATAGCGCTCATTCCCTCAAGGGCTTCTTTTTTCCATTTGGAGATTTGGTTGGCGTGCACACCAAATCTACTGGCTAGTTCCAAGAGAGTACTCTCTCCTTTAATGGCCTCAAGGGCTACCTTGGCTTTAAACTCAGGTGAATGGACTTTGCGTTTAGCTGCTCCCATTTCTATGCTCCTTACATGGTAAATGTTATCTTAGCATGTTGTTTGGAAATGGGGTCCACCACT